>JBDRQV010000170.1:0-2189 GCA_043826105.1 Nanobdellota archaeon
CAGTTCAATGAAACTGTTGTAGATCCAAAGATACTATTGTTATTTGTGTTAAGAGTAACTATTGGTGCAACATTATCAGCATCACTTGCTCCTGTACCTAACCAGCCAGATACAGTATTATAAGGATTATAGTCTTTTGCACCAGAAATTCCAGGGATTGTATAATCTTCATTACATAGTCCACTGCCTGCATCAGTGCACCCTTCACCAGCAGTATCAAAATTACTCCAATAATTTCCAGAATCAGTAGTGTTCCAATTATTTCCAGTTCCATTATCAAATGAATTGATTATGTTATCTATAAAATTATTATTATAGATCAGATTACTGTCACTGTCCATAAGCATAGTAGCATTAAGTGTATCACTCACATTGTTATGATAGACTACTCCAGCCTGTGAATAAAGATATGCTATTCCTGCACCATCGATCTCTGGTCTCAATCCAGCAGATAACACAGGCACATAGCTTATATTGTTATTAGTTACATTAACATATAAAGTATATTCAATAACTACCCCAGCTGTAGAATTATGGATTATATTTGAATTTATTATAGTATCATTCGCACCCACACCAGCGCCGCCAATTGTACCCAATATCCATATTCCATACTCAGAAATATGCATCAAAGTATTATTCTCGATAAGATTATCATGGCTGCCTTCTGCAAATTGTATTCCATCCTGGCCTGTTAGAGATATGCTGTTATTTATTATCTTATTATTATCAGCTCCACCATGTTCCCAATGGCCCCCATATATCCCTATACTTGATATGTTAGTCATAACACAATTCTTCACTGTTGAACCAGTTGTGTTCATCAGGTCGATTCCATTGGCATTGATATGTTGGATAGAATATCCTTTACAATCCAGGATTATATTACTGGCATTAAATGTTATGCAGTCGATTCCAGCACCCGGAAAAGTCAGATCATTGGCAAGCTGATAATCCCCAGAAACATTTATCATTGTACATTGTGTAACATCAATCGCATTAGAGATCATGACCATAGATAGAAATAACATAAGAAATACAACTAATTTTTTAATGACCATAATACCACCCTCTTTTATTATTTGATTAATAGTTAAATAAACTCTTTATTTAAAAGTTTATCGGTCAAAAAGTCAGATTTTTAATTTTCCACCGCCTAAATTTCCACCTGATCCTCCGCCTATATCACTGCCAAAACCTCCTCCTAAACTGCTCCCACCCAAATCATTTCCTAGTCCCCCTCCAACATCGCCGCCTAATCCTCCTCCAAAGTCACCGCCTGTCTTTTTCTTGATCAGTTTCATTATTATGGACATTATCAATATCAATACAAAACAGATGGACAATCCTATTATCACACTGCCGGAAAACTCGACAAGAACAAAAAAGATAGCAATAGCTAAAGCAGGAGGATGATCTAATCCAGATATTATGATCACGATCTCAGATAAGAATAACATTATGACTATAAGCAGAAGTATAGACAATGTCTCACTAACATTAAATATAGGTTTTAAAAAAAGGATCACCAATATAGACGTAACTGATGTTATGATATAGCTGCCGATTACATTCTTCATCAACGAAAACCTGCTCTCAGGCAGAACATAGATAAAAAATAACGTACCTATAAATGCAAATATCGCTTCTCTGGCTTCAAAGACCAGGCATATCCAGATTATTAGCGCTGCAAATACGATAAACAAGAATAATCCGCCGACCTCTTTAGCCTTACTGTATTCTTCTGGCATAGATAAACTTAGAAATTAAGTATATATAAATTTATTGTATAGAAACTTTAGTTCCTAGGCTTTGTCCAGGCATACCAGTCTCAAACAATGCCCTTACAGCTCCTTTATTACCATGCGCAGAACTGACTTTTCCTTTCAATTCTTTGCCAGCAGGACTTTTCCATGAGACAGTTTTTCCGATTAATTTATCAGCCTTATCCTTATTATCAACACCCTTAATGACAATAATCATCTGATTTGTAGTTTGAGTGTGTCTTCCTCTTCTAAAACTATTGATTATTCCTTCCATACAATCTGAGAAACAGAATTGGTTTAAAAAGGTTTCGAAATTGCATAGCAATTTTGAACCTCCAAAATGTTATGCATTATTCTGCATTTTGATAGGTTTCGAAATTGCATAGCAATTTTGAACCTCCAAAATGTTATGCATTATTCTGC
>JBDRQV010000171.1:0-9162 GCA_043826105.1 Nanobdellota archaeon
ATAGTAAAAAAGATGGTGCTTATCTTAAGGATTATATTAAACCACTTTGTACAGAACTTTTCGCAGTAGATCCAAAAATACAAAATCTTCCTAAAAATAATGAAACCTTTGTTACGATATACAGTAAAAAATTAGTAGAATTTCTAAATAGTATTGGATTAAAGTCAGGTGATAAGATAAGGAACCAGATTGGCATACCCTCATGGGTATTTGAAAATAAGAATTTTTTAAAAGTCTGTTTAAGGGGTTTGATCGATACAGATGGGTCAATATTTAGGATGTCAAATAAAGATTCTCATCTTCTTAGAATAAATTTCACTAATCATAATAAAAAACTTCTAAATGACGCTAGATTGGCTTTTATTAAATTAGGTTTTCATCCCTCTAAAATAATTTGCAATAATAAAATTTATATATCGCGAAAAGAAGACATAGTAAGATATATAAAGGAGATAGGATTTTCAAATAATAAACATATAAATAGATACCATGAATTTAACAGTCCCGTAGTGTAGTGGTCAAATTCTTGGAGATAACTACTTTAGGAAGACTAGGCATAAGAGGTTCTGGACCTTTTGACGGCAGTTCGAATCTGCCCGGGACTATTTTTTCTATATGGGCTTGAGCGAAGCGAAACCCATGAAAGTATCAACTGATTTTTCAGTTGGTGGGGATCTGCCCGGGACTATTTTTTGTTATCTCTTCTAGAAAAACAAACTTGTTAAAATGACCAATAGTGGGATAACATTTAAATATATGTGCCACTATAAACACACTATGGATAGATGGATCATGATTGTAGCATTGATTCTGTTTGCATTTTTAATCAGTGGATGTACTGGACCACAATTTAAGATTGACAATAAAAATACGACTAAATACATACCTAAACTGATTGAAATTTATGTTGATGAAGACCCAAAAGACCCCTATAATCATAAAGAGATTCATATAGCAGATGTTAGTGTCAATCCTGAAGGAAATATTAGTTTAGTTATTATAGACAAAAGCCAGGAATTATATATTGGAATGTTAGAGACAGCTGTACAAGAGATTCAGGGCAAAAAGACACTTGAGCTATTCTATGAAGATTGGACGGAAATAGATGGTAAAACTGTTTGGGCGTATATGTCCAAAGAGGTCCTGCCAAGTGACCTAAATTATATTTATGCGCTGCGAGAGGAGCTTACTATGAAGTATGGTCTTAAAGGAGAGATTAAAGACAGAGGTATCATCTTTATCGATCATCAGATAGACACTTATGGGAAAGTTATAGATGGCTCATATGATGGTCCCATGATAGATTTCCCGACATATGAGTATGACCTTAAAACGAATACTTTGGATGGCAAGATGAACTTTAATATTAACATGAGTATAGTAGCTATCTATGGTAATAGTTTCAGCTTAAATGGCGCTGCAGGGTCTGGTGCATCATCTATTCTTTCCGGAGTATATGGTCTGCCTTATGAATCTAGGGGACTCAATATATTAAAGATAGAACCTGATGAGGCAGTCCATTTAAAATATGATAATGAGTCTATAATATTAAAACGCGGTGATGAATGGGTGAGAAAAACATCCAGGATAGACAAAACAGAAGAAGGCTCAGCAGAATTAACTACTACAGAGAGGATTGTAAATTATGGGTTATCAAAAATAAAGCAGAGTTAAAGATGAAAAAAATAGCTATAATTGTATCATTGATATTTTTGTTGGCATTTTTTGGTATTTATAACCATCTAACAAATATTGATACTAATTTCTCCGACGAAAACGAGATGGAAGATAATATTGAAACTTATACTGATGATATTCAAGAAAGTGAATATATCTCAGATGAACCAATAATTCACGATGAACAAACCACGCTTGCACAAGACTTGTTATTCTCAGAAGATTTTTCATCATCCCTGTCAAATTGGGCAGCTACTATGAACCCAACAATAGAAGATGGAGCTTTAACCACAAACTCTTTTCAACTGACTACAATAGACAGCTTTTCCAGTAAAAACGGACTTGAATTATCTTTTGAAGTTATGTATGCAAAGGATAATCCTTCCGGGGGATTTTCTATAAAACTTGTAGAAAAAAGTTATGCTTCCAACTATGCTTCCCTTATTATTAGACCTTTCGGGGATATGGTCTATTATATTGAGGGGCATTGTGTAACTCCAACTCCACGAGTTACCACCATAATGCCACCAGATGACAGCAAATTCCACACGTTCACTTTTAGAGTTCATACTGACGGCACTGCAGAATGGATCCAAGATGGATATGTCCAGTTCCAAAGAACTAAATTTGATATAGGCGGAGATTATAATATCATGCTGTCTGGAAGTTCATTGATAGGAAGTTCAGAAAGCAACGTGTTTTTAGATAATGTCAAATTAATCTCATTAAACGAAGCATCCCCTTCTTTTGATATTTGCAAAGAGATATCTCATACTCCTGCTAAAAATCCATGTCCTGCTGGCAAATGCTTATCAAATGGAATATGCTGCTGGAAAGGTAGTCCTTACTATTGCAATGGGTATTGTTATGTGTCAAGGGAAGAGGCTATGTCTCAGAGCCAAGGCAGATGTTCAGAATGGAAAATTATTTGTTGAGGAGGTAAACATGAAAAGATCAAATATGATTAGTTTAGTCCTGTGCATATTTTTTGTAATAGGGTGCAATAATATCAATTATATTGAAGATGATACCATAAAAGACACCATAAAGGAGATTCCTGTAAAATATTCGGATTCAATAGGAGGTTGTATAGGGGAAGGCTATCATCTTATCACTCCAGGCATCGAAGAAGAATGGAAAACAAGGAGAAATCTAACCTGTTGTGAGGGATTGATTGCAATATCAGAAGCAGAATATCCCAGGCTTTTCGATAATGATTGTAATGCTGCTTCTGGAACAGGAGATCTTTGCTCAAACTGCGGAAACGGAATCTGTGAAAAATGGGAAAGCAAATGCAGCTGTAGTGAGGATTGCAAGTAAACGAGATAGATCACATATGAAAAACAAATTAGCTTTTTTATTTATCTTACTTTTATCAGTTTCTATTCTTTCTGATATTGTCATAGCAGATGCTATCCCTCCATGGGCACAGATATCCCTGAATATTGATGGAAAAGGCGTTTTCGACGAGCAATTATCGATAGAATTTCTTACATGTGAAAATGCAGATTTTCAATCTTCAGTCTCTTCTGGCCCAAGGAGCAGTAAAATTGATTTGAATCTTAGTATATACGACCCTGAAAAAGGATGTTACTGGAAAAGATATAGTGGAACAATAAATTGTGGAAAAGAAAGATGTGAACTATATGAAGATGTACCTTACATAAAAGAGTTTAAGATGGCCATATACTTTCCAAGTATCTCTAAGGTTTTTATAACAGAGATTCTTCAGGCCAGAACAGGAAAAAACGAATATTCTGTTGATCTTTCTTCAGATTCAGAGGGATATGAATCAGGAAGCATAACTATTGTTGAAGATGTTGAAATCAATAACAATCATAGTGATAAATTAGGGATTTTATCTTTTTTTATATGGGCTTTAGTCATTACATTGATTCTTGAACTATTGGTCGCATGGATATATCTCTCAATAACAAAAATGAAAAATAGATTACTGCTCTCAGTTATATATTCAAACCTTATCTCTGTGCCAATAGTTTGGTCTTTAATATTATTTATGGCCCCTGTTCTAATAGGTATTTTTAGCATGATAATTTTTGCAGAGATATTTGCGTTTGTTTTTGAGGCTTATTTTATCTATTGGATGAATAAAAAATGTTTAAATCTTAAGCAATCATTTATATTAAGCTTTATAATGAACATAGTCAGCTTTTTATTAGGGGGAGCGATAATCATATCTATAGGCAGCGTGATAATGTGAAAAATACGATTCTCATTTATCTATCTGTGTTTTTATTTTCTTTATCTATTGTATCTGCAGCTCCAGCTCCTTGGGGTATTGCCATCAATACAGAAACAAGGGAATGTGGAGGATATTGGGCTGGAGACGAGTATGTTGCGCCTAAGCTGCCAGATGGCTGGAAAGCGTATTATCCTGGTTATTATCCAGAAGGCAATGATATAGTAAAGACAGAATTTGGAGATTGTGTGTTTAGGAAAGATGTAGGGGATTCTCCTGGAGAAGAGGAGAAATGCTGCAAGGAATTAGGGTTGGATTTTGTCTCTGCAGATATGGGGCAAACAGGGCTTTTTTCCTATCCTATGCTTATTTTTTTGGTTATGGGCATTATCTCATTTTTTATTATATTCAGATTGATTAGGCTGATTATGAGGATAATCATCAGAAGATTAAAGAAAAAATAAATCTGTTCATTTTCTTAGATAGTATTTCCGAAACTTTTATAAATACTTGCACATTTGCACATGTATGCAAATGAAAGCAGAGTTTTTTAAGGCATTGGGTGAACCAATCAGGCTGAAGATTATTAAGTATCTGCTCGATAGGAAAGAATGTAGTTGTATATGCCATTTAAGCAGTTATTTGAAAAGAGACCAATCAGTAGTTTTTAGGCATATGCAGATATTGAAAGATGCTGGCATTGTCCAAACTAGGAAAGAAGCCCGTTTTTTATTTTGTTGTTTGAAAGATAAGAAGAAAATTAAGAAAATTTTGGAGGATTAAAATGAAGAAAAAAGGTTTTTTTGGTAAGATGATCGATAAATTCGATAAGAAGTTAGAAAAAAAATCCGAAGAGAAAAAATGCTGTTGCTGTTGCGGGGATGAGAAATGCTCAGACAAGGATTAGACCTGTTATTGTATAATCTATTCGGATTAGACCATGGCTTAAGATGGGTCGAATCATTAGATTTCTTTATCTATGATTCTATAAAGATCATGTTCTTATTATTTGCTATGATCTCAGTGATAGGTTTTTTAAGGACATATCTGCCTCAGGATAAGGTTAAACAATGGGTTACAGGCAGGAAATATGGTTTGGGCAATATTGTTGCGGCTTCTTTTGGTGCTATAACCCCTTTTTGTTCATGTTCATCGATACCATTATTCATCAGTTTTTTAGAAGCAGGTGTTCCATTAGGTGTTGCTTTTTCATTTTTGATAACTTCTCCGATCGTAAATGAATATCTAGTGGTGTTGATGTTAGGTTATTTTGGATGGAAGATAACATTAGCTTATGTTTTTAGCGGAATATTTATCGGTGTTGTATCAGGGTTAGTTTTGGGTAGGATGAACCTGGAGAAGCATTTGGTCAAGGATCTTGTGAGTTTAAATATAAAAGAGATCAAGTATGATCTGAAGAAGAGGATAAGGTATGGTTTAGATGAATCATTATCTATTGTTAAAAAACTTTGGATATGGATCTTAGTCGGCGTAAGCATCGGTGCTATAATACATAATTATGTGCCTGCGGAGCTAATACAATCAGTTGTTGGCAAGGCAGGTCTGCTGGCAGTTCCTTTTGCTGTCTTGTTAGGTGTCCCTATGTATGGGAGCTGTGCAGCTATTGTTCCAATAGCAGTTGTATTGTTCCATAAGGGAGTTCCATTAGGTACAGCATTGGCTTTTATGATGGCAACAGCTGCTTTAAGCCTTCCAGAAGCAGTGATATTGCGCAGGGCAATGAAACTCAAGCTGATCATGGTATTTTTTGGAATTGTAGCTTTAGCAATAGTCTTGACAGGATACCTGTTTAATGTTTTGCAGTTTTTGCTTTAGTTGCTAAAGTTTTATAAATTGATATTTACTCCTAATAAGCATGGTAGAATGTAAGGAAGATTTCCAGTCTATACTAAGAGCTAATGGTTTAGATCTGGAGATGCTTTTGAGTGAGCATGGTCTTTCAAAGGATTATAAGTTAACAGGTAGGGCACCACAATTTGGTCATGATAAGACAGGATTTAGGGAGTTTAAACATGTTTTTCAGGGTTTGATTGTTGATTCTATTGACCAATATATAGCTGAACATGGAGCTATATTGAAGATTGAAGTTTTAGAATGGGTTGCAGATGAATGTGCTAAGCAGCAAGGACTTAAATATAATACATTTGGTTTTGATAGTTTTATGGTTGATGATTATACTAGAAAATTGATGAATGATAAAAGAATACAAACGATGCCTAGAGGCATAAATGCCTTTGTCGGTCAGACTGATAGTCTAGAGAAGGGTTATAAGAATAGTTCTCTTTTTTATAAGGAATCAAGCGGTGCTAGGAATTATGTTTCTACTAGGTTTGGAAATACAGTAGTTGATAAAGTTATGGGGCAACCAATAGTTGAAAAGGCAGAGCCTGAATTGGCTGCACCTATATTGGTAGAGATAGTCCAACCAAAAAATGAGCTCGTATTAGGTCCTAGTGGTGATGAATTGGTTTATGGGCAAGCACATGCTTATCTTAGGGCTAAGAGTATGCCTGATGATGCCATATTCGGTGCTTTGGGCGATTATAAATTGGGCAATAAAACTTTGGTCTTTTTAGGTGTTACTCAAACTGATGATCTTCAGATATTTACAACAGGACAATTAGATGCTGTTGCTAGAATGTATAGGAAGATGAAGCCAGCTTCTTAAAGATAACTTTTAAATAATATTTATCTATATCTCTCATTATGGCAGAGAAAAAACTTACTCCTGAACAATATCATATACTTAAGGAGAAAGGAACAGAACCAGCATTTTCTGGAGAATATGTTAAATTTGATAAGAAAGGAAAATATGTCTGTGCTAATTGTGGTAATGAATTGTTTGGCTCTGATACTAAATTCGATTCTGGTTGTGGTTGGCCAAGTTTTTATGATGCTAAGAAAGATGCTGTTGAGTTTAAGGATGATATTAGTTTAGGGATGCATCGTATAGAGGTAAGATGTAAAAAATGTGGCGGCCATCTTGGACATATATTTGATGATGGGCCTAATCCAACTGGAAAGCGTTATTGCATAAATTCACTAGCATTGGAGTTTAAAAAATGAAAGCGACATTTGGGGCAGGATGTTTTTGGCATGTGGAAGAAGCATTTAGAAGTATCAAAGGTGTTTTGAAAACTACTGTTGGTTATATGGGCGGAAGCATGGATACTCCTAGTTATGAGGATGTCCATACAGGAGATACTGGTCATGCTGAGGTCTGTCAGATCGAGTTTGACCCTAAGAAAGTCAAATATGAAGATCTGCTGGGTGTTTTCTGGAAGATCCATGATCCTACTCAGGCAGGAGGCCAGGGATCGGATCTAGGATCGCAATATAGGTCAGTCATATTTTATCATAATAAAAATCAGAGAGAATCAGCTTTAAAATCTAAAAAAGAGCAGCAAAAGAATTATTCTAAAAAGATCATCACCGAAATACTGATTGCACCTGCATTTTATGAAGCTGAAGAATATCATCAAAAATATCTTTTTAAAAGAAACAGGAAGACGTGTTGAACCTATTATATTTTTTAACATGGAAAACGTTATAAAGGAATGGCTTATTGATTTTCTTGTGGTGTCTAGTTGCTTAAAAATTCATTTATACATATACCTTACGTAGGTTACAAGACTGAAAAAGAGATCTGGAAAGCAGGTATAAATAGTTGGGAAGAGTTTGATACATCTAAGTTAAATTTTCCGTCTTTTCGATGCAGAAATATAAAAGAATATGTCGGTAGGTCTATATCTGCTTTTGAGTCAGGAGACCATTCTTTCTTCTCATCACATCTTCCTAAACATGAACATTGGAGATGCCTCAAAGATTTCGACAAGATTGCATATCTAGATATAGAGACTACTGGGTTGGATAAGGAAAGGGATGATATAACTATGATCGGAGTTTATGATGGCGATAAGACCAAGATATTTGTAAAGGGAGAAGATTTTTTGTCTTTTTCAGATTATATAAAAAAATTCCCACTCATAGTAACTTTTAATGGATCATGCTTTGATCTTCCATTTTTATCATCTAAGTTCAATATTAATTTTGATCAGCTCCATGTTGATCTTCGTTTTGCATTTAGTAAGTTAGGATATTCAGGTGGGCTAAAAAGGATCGAGAGAATTTTTGGGCTGAACAGGAGTTCTGAAACTCAGGGGTTAGACGGTTTTGAAGCTGTTCGTCTCTGGCATAGGTATGTAAATGGTGATGATTCTGCTTTGGAATTGCTGAAGAGATATAATGAAGAAGATGTTGTAGGTTTGAAGACATTAGGTGAGAGGGTGTATGAAGGATTGAAGGAAAGACTAGTTGAGTCGATTATTCAATAAAAATAAAGAAAAAATCAATCAATATTCAATGCCCTTAATATCTTATCCAGTTTTTTGTTTATTCTTTCTAATTCATTTCCTGACCTGTTTGGCCTGGAATCTGAATTCTCAACCTTTCTAAAACAGTCACTGCAATAAACAGGCTTACTTGAAGTCGGTTTGAAAGGAACTTCACATCTTTCACCACATTTATCGCATGTTACTTCATGCATTGTGGGTCTTTCAGATTTTGTACCACTAAACCGGTCTCTTCTATTGAAACTACCCTCTCTTTCACTAGGGCCCCTTCTATTAAAACTACCTTCTCTTTCGCCAGAGCCCCTTTTGTTGAACCTACCTGGTTTTTTCTTTCTGGACCTTTCATTTGGATTAAATTCTGCCATGTTATCCTCTTATTAGTTAGTTATATCATCAGATTTAGAGTTTAGTTTATAAAGGTATGTAAACTTAAATCACATCAATATCTACCAGACAATCTTCGACCAGTCGCTGGCAACTTTTGATCATCTGTACCAATCTTTCATCTTTTGTCGCTTGTTTAATCTGATGCAGTTTGTCCATGATCTGTCTGAAAAATCTTATCAAGTCACCTTCTAGTAGATTTGTATTTTCAAGAATATCAAAGATTGTTTTGTTGTAATAGCAGGGATGGATCATTGATGACATGGATTCTAGATTTAGGAATCTCCTTTCTCTGTTTAAATATTCATTTGATCTGATGGCTTTTTTCAAATCCCTTAAGAATTCAGATGGATATTCTTTGTAGAATTCAGTTTTTTCTCTGGATTCATAACTTAAACAAGCTAAAATCAAGAGTATCTGGTATTCATTCAATTCATTATAGAATGGGGTAGCGAATATTTCACCTATGGGTATCTCGTCTGAGTATATCTGGGAAGCAAATTCTCCTTTATCTGTTAATTTATCATC
>JBDRQV010000172.1:0-4319 GCA_043826105.1 Nanobdellota archaeon
GAAAATTTTTTGTACAAAATCATTTGGTGCAAGTATCTGTGATCTTGGTAGTTGATGATGTGCGCATAAATCCAGGTATTTCGGATAGTATGTTTTGTAAGCTTGTTCTTGTATATCTGGATCTGATGAGGTCATATGCTGGGCTGTTGTTGAGAATGGCAGTCTTTTTTGTTGAACCATATGGGGCAAGAGCCATTCTTCAATAGGTATTCTTGATTGGCCCTGAGATTCTCTTTTTTCCATATCTTTGTAATAATGCCTTATTGCCCGACCATATGTTCCACCTTGTGAGCTGTCTGAATATAGGTTGTGATCACTTATATCTTTTGAGAAATCTGTCCTTCCTATAAAATTAGCAGGAGATAGCCTGATTATACTTTTTCCTTTTCTCTTAGGAGAGGTTAAATAATAAAAAATTGTATGGGCTGCTTGTTCTTCGTATCTGTCAGCTACCTGGGATATCAAGAAAGCATGTTTTTGTTGTGCTGTTTTTGGAACTCCATCGACCCATCCTAAGACAGTTGAATCGTCTATCTGAGATATTACCCATGCATCGAAATCCAGATCAGTTTTGCTACGAACAGTTTGATTAAAATAGGTTATTATCTTATTCAATGGACCTTTTCTTGATCCTTGATCCGATTCTTCGTAAGGCAGTTCAGGATCATGATCTGAGAAAAATACTTGTAAAGAAAAGATACCATCTTTGCGTTCTCTTATAGCTATCGGTGCCAATTGAACATATGATGGCATATATCTGTTTATTATATGCCTAATCGTTCCTTCTGTTGTAGTCGGTATTTCAGCAACCTTTTTCTGATTTTCCTCTGTAAGATGTTCAAATAGTACATCATCTAATGGTCTGCCCTTAAATCTACTTGAGAAAAAAGAAGATATATTGTGGTATGTACCTTTACTTGATTCTCTTTTTAATGAACCATCTGGTAAAACAACCATGTTAGTATAGAAATTTTGTAAGGTTAAAGGTTTGTGCCTATTGTGGATAGAACCCCATGCTTGATCAATGTAAATCGGGATAGTTTCATTTAATTCTTCAGTATATTTGTCATTATAATGTTCTTTGCTGCTTTTGGAGAAGGCTAAAAGTCTCTTTTTTAAATCAATATTATCTATAAATCTAGCTGCTGTTTGAGTTAAGTTCTCTGTTCCCGCCCTTCTTTGTAAAAGCCATCCATACACTGGACTAGGATAATATTTTCCAGATGGTGCTTCATTACATGCTGCTCCTTCTGATAAAGGAGGATCAAATTTACGGAGATATTGGAAAAAAGTCATGAATTCTCCTTTGTTACCTAGTGCTTCGCATCTTGGAACATAATCTTCAACTAAAGTTCTTAATCTGGATCCCATATCTACAGAAACAGTAGCATAATAATGAGACCCGTCTGGATTTTTCCTGTCTGTTGCTAATATGCCCCTAAGTTTTTTTCTTTTTTCCGGATCTTTGACAGAATTCACTATCCAGTCAATAGTAGTTGCGACCTTACTTGTGGAATCTTGGTTTCTTTGTAACAAACCGGTATATATCTTAAAAAGCGAACCTGTGTACTCTTCTGATTTGGTCGGCAGATCTGATCCATCTTTATATTCTTTTGTGAGATCGATCGAAGAGATCAAATAAGAAGGGTAGGGTGATCTATTTTGGACTTTTTTAAATAAGGTGGAAACTTGCTCAAATTTCTCTAATATTGTACCTATGTGGTGATTTATGACATGTGCTGCAAATTCTTCATATGTATCAGGATATGCAGATAATCTTTTTTTGACTTCTTCATCTTCTATTGCTGACAACAAAGAATCAGTTAGAGTTGCGCCTTTTTTCTTATTTCTGAAGTGCCAATCATGGATAAAAGAAAGCGGACCATATATCTGTTCTGGATCAACTTCTGCTTTTTTAGGATCGTACTTAAAAATCAGTGATCTTATTGTGTAGAAATTAAAATTGTCTTCCATCTGAGAATAACCGTAATCTAATATTTTTGGAACCTGATCCCTTATAGAATAAAGATAAAAATCTTGTTTTGTCTGAGGCAGGGCATTTATCCTATCTATCAATGATCGATCATCTAAGCATCGGATTACCCAATCATTGAAATATTTCGGGAGATTATGTTCTTTATGTTGATAATGCGTCAATACTATCCGCCCATACATTGGACCTTGCTGATGGCCTTGATCTGCATCTTCAAATTGTAATAATGGATCATATCTTCCGAACATTGACTTCATTGTTCCGAATTCTAATTCTTGATTTATCCTTCTTTCTAACCATGATAATAATATTGGAGAAGCTACTCTGATTGATTCTTCTTTCTGTGGAATGTCCCAAAATGGTTGAGATAAGAGTTCTTTTAATATTTCCCTGTTTTTCTGGAAATCAGCTTCAGGCATTTTGCTTACCTCTTGCATACAGATCTGGAAAAACTTTTTGTACAAAATCATTTGGTGCAAGTATCTGTGATCTTGGTAGTTGATGATGAGCACATAAATCTAGATATTTTGGATAATATATTTTATAGGCTTGTTCCTGTATTTCTGGATCATTAGAGGTCATATGCTGGGCTGTTGTGAGGAATCTTTCTCTTTTTTCCGGCCAGATCAATGAATATACCCAATCGTGAAAAGTTATCGGTGATTGTTGTTTGGATATTCTTTCGTTGTTCATAGAATAGAATAATCTTAATGCTGTTCCGCATGTTCCGCCTTGCTGATTAACTGTGTAAAGATTATCATCTTCTAATTCCCTTGAGAAATCTGTCTGCCCTATGAATTTCTGTGGGATTAGCCTTGGTATAAGTTTACCTCCTATATGGCGATGTAGTTTAGAAAAGATGTGGTATGAGGCATGTTCTTTGTAATTATCTACATATTGAGATAAGACTAAGCTCCATTTTTGGCCTGGATTTTTAGGAACTGCCCTGACCCATTCCAGAACAACGGGATCTTTAATCTGAGACATTGCCCATTCATCAAAATCATCAAAACCATGAGCTTTTTGGTGTTGATTAAAATATGTAATCATCTTAAATAGCGGACCTTTTCTTGAACCTTGATCTGATTCTGCATAAGGTAAATCTGGATCCATATCTGAAAAGAATTTCCATAATCTAAATATATGATTTTGATCCTGTAAAGCCTGCGGAGCCCATTGCACATATTTGACAGCATATTTATTGATAAGATAAGTATACATATCCTGGATTGTTTGAGGCACTTTTTTAACTTCAGCTCTGCATTCTGTTGGAAGTTGAGAGATCATCAGCTGATCAATTGAAATACCTTTAGTCCTTGGAAAAGAACTATAGATGCTTAAATAATCTCCATTAGACATTTTTCTGACAAATGTTCCATCTGAATATTGAATTACATCTCTTAAAAATGCTTGCAAAGTTAGTGGTTGATGATATGTTTCAATTGAAGTTAATGCAGTTTCTATGTAAAGTGGAATTGTTTGTGTGAGTTTTTTTACCCTTTCCCGTTGAATAAAATCGTTCAAAGAGTATGGTAATAGTTGGAAACGTTTTTTAAGGTCGGGGTCTTGAATTAGTCTTACAGCTGTTTCTGTGGGAGTTTCTTGCCCTTGCTTTTGTCTGATTAACCAACTATAAACTGGACTGTCTGGTTTAATTGGTTTCTTTCTAAAACCGTCTTCAATTGATAATGCTGGGTCTTTTTGTCTTAAGAAATCAAAAAATGATATATATTTTTCCTCTAAACCTAACCTTTCACACATTGGAACGTATTCTGCTACTCTTTTATGGAATCTTTCTTCTAAAGTCTGAGTTGATTTTACCCTATAACCTTTAGTCTTACCTCTGGCAATGAAGATTTGTCTTAATTGTTCTCTTTTTTTCTCGTCATCAACACAACCCAGGAACCACTCGTATGTTTGTGCTATTGAATAATTTGGGTCGTTTAATCTTCTGTGATTATGGACTTGTACAAATAATCTATGTAATGTTCCGTTATAAGGTTTTTTTGGGATATTATCTTTTGAATATTCTGTTCTAAGATTAACTGATTTCATAAGATGACTAGGGGTTGGGTCCCAGCCATGAACTTCTTGATAGAGTTTTTTTACTTCTGCAAATCTTTTAAGAATAGTATCAATATTTCTATTCATCACCAATTTTACATATCCATCATATGTTTCTGGAAAATCTTCTATCTGTTTTCTTACATCTTTGCCTTCAACAATTGATAAAAGCGCATTTTTTAGAGTTAGATTTGGAAAGTCCACTTTTCTTCTTTTATGCCATTCAATCATAAACCGTAAAGGTGCTTTTCGCTTATTGTAT
>JBDRQV010000173.1:0-2645 GCA_043826105.1 Nanobdellota archaeon
AAGCATTTAACAATAATGTAACATTATAATTGTCTGCGACCAAATCAGGTGATGGATCTAAAACCAAATAAATCTCTTCTTGTTGATCCGGATCCAGTATAAAATTATTATTCTCTAAACTCATCCAGGCTGGAGCATCAAGACTAAGCTGATATTCTATTTGTTTTATCCCCGTATTTTTTACTTTTACTGGATAGAAATGTTTGCTATATTCTACAGTTATATCTCCTAGAACAAGATCAGACTTGAGACAATCTTCCTTAGACACTATCCTTAGACTTAGATCATCATAATCTTTAATCATCTCTCCCCTTTCTAATTCAGCATATGCTCTTATTATAAAATTTCCAGAAATGTTGCAATCAGTGATTACATTAATGTTTTGAACAGATTTATTGCCTGAATTAATTGATAATAACTTTTCAGTAATAGTTATGGATTTATTTGTATCATCTATAAACTTAGTACCCATATTGACAAAAGAAGGCGCATCTAAAAAGAGATTAAATATTTCATCATAATTGCCTTTATTTTCAATCTCAACCTCATAATTATATGAATCGCAAGCACATATTGTATCTTGCTTATTGATCCAACTTACATCAACTTTATAACAATTCTTTATATTCAGCTCAATGGGTAACCTTAATGTCAATTTACCGTTTGTATATATGTCCAGATTTAGTGATGTGACTTTTTCTATATTGATGGGTGGAGTTATTTTAACAAACAAAACACCATCCTGTTCTGGAGCTAATGTGAAGGATTTACCAGAAAGCTCAACATACCCTATATTCTGTAGTTTAAATTCAAATTGGTTAGTATTTACCTTATCCTTAATCCAGATAGGTATTGTCTGAGATACACCTGAGCATACATCATACGCACCTGTATGGACCTTAAACTCGCCCCTAGTTATGGCTTTTGTAGATCCATAATACTCACCTAACTCAACTGTATAATAAGCAGAAACATATGTAGATAAGATGATTAAGAATAATGATAAAAATAGTAGGATATGTTTGTTTTTAGCCATTTAATTATACCTCTCCTTGGAAGGTTCTATAAAAAAACAATAAAAGTTAAGAAAAAGAAATTAAAAAAGTTTTGATTAATAATAGGTTTCTTCCTTTCCTTCTTTATCATCATCACTGCCTTTCAGCTTGTTGAATCCGATAATTAAGCCTAAAACAACCAAAAGCACAACCAAGATGACCAAACCGATTTCTAAGCCTCTTTTGATGCTTGATAATCCGCTTGATGCTGCTTCTTTAGTTACACTTGCTTTCAATGGTACTTGTTTCAAAACTTTGTCTCCGCTACTTATTGTAACTGAGAACATTTGATCTCCTGAGATACTTTCATCTGCTACTACATTTACGAAAACAGATTTAGATTCGCCAGGTGACAAAACAATAACATTTGTTGGAGTCAATGTCATAGTTGCCCATGAAGCTCCGTCTGCTGATATTGTATAAGATTTTGATTCTGTACCTTGGTTTGTCAATGTAACTGAGTAAGCTGCATTTCCGCCAGCTTTGATTTCCTGTGTTTCTGGACCAATTGTTATGATTGTCTTTGATTCAGCAGCAGGTGAGGTTGTAGCTGATGTTACTGTAGGACAGATATCTCCTTCAACAACTTCAATACTTGTTGTTTCACACTGTTCCTCATCACCATCATCATATTCAACACAAGCTCTTACTGTGTATTCTCCTGCTTCTGCGCAGTCTGGAATTCTTAAATAAAGCTCTTCACTTGTTGTTGAATCGTCATTTCCACCTTCTGCATCAAGTTCATCAATATAATCTGATGCTGAAATTCCTAATTCAGGAACACTTACTTTAACCTTAAGGTCTTCTTCTGATGATTCTCCCATGTTTTTGATTCTTACTGAAGCAAGTAAAGCTCTGCCTGCCTTTACACTATTTTCAGGGCTTAATATAATATCTTTTATCTGTATAGCATGAGATGCTGCATCAACTTCAAGAGCAAATCTTAGCTCATTTTGAAGTTCTCCAGTGTTATCTTCAGCTCTTACGATAAGAGTATATGTTTTTTGATCCATCCTTAAAGGAAGATCCAATGATAATTTCTTTACATATGAAACACCTGATTTCATATCAAATGTGTCAGTTATATCTTCTACAAGGTCTCTCTCATTTCCCCTTATATAAGCAGAAATCTGTACATCTGATACAGTCACATTAGAATTCTGAGTTGCTGTAACTCTTATTTCGATTCCGCCGTCTTTTTCAACATTAATCGTATTGACAGAACCAGCTTCAAAATCTCTTCCATCAACCTCAACAGAATTGATTGTTACTGCTGCTGATGCCATACTTGCAACAGCCAATATACTCACTACAAACAAAACCATTATACATAAACTTTTTAATTTATTCATTTTTTTTACCCCCAAAACGTTTTAAAAGATTATATTCTTTGTTATTAATCGAGTGTAATATGCAACTCATATATAAACTTTTCGCTTATTTAGTATACAATAGTAGTTACGCATATTAATCATTTTAAAGTTACTACTAAACTATCCTAAAATCCCTATGTCTTGATCTTCTTATTCCACTCAAATCTGACAATGATATCCTTGCCGTGTACACACCTAATTTTGCATCATCAGGTAT
>JBDRQV010000174.1:0-15573 GCA_043826105.1 Nanobdellota archaeon
TTATCTGCTTTAGCTATATCTATATCTGTTACTTCTCCTGCAAATAAAGCACCGACAGCAGCATCAAACATCTTTTTGTTGTCTGAATACATCTGTTCAAATTTATCTAATGCTTGGTCTAGCAATGTTTTTCCCTTATAATGCTTAAATAATCTTTCAAATATCATCTTCAATCACCCTATTGTTTTTAAAGTTTAAATATTTATTTATTTGAATAGTAAAAACCCTAATGGGACAATATGTAAAATATAATATGTGAAAAGGAATATTATCGTGTTTTTTCTGGATTTTGCAGTAATGTTTGCAAACCATATAGCTAGTTTTATAGGTATCACTTTTAATGGGTAGAATATTAATATGCCCAGTATATTGAAAACAAGATGGCAAAATGCTGTTGTAACTGCTATGGGGTTGGCTGTGCAAAATGCAGCTAACATTGCAGTGAGGGTTGTGCCTATGTTAGCACCTAATGTGTACGGAAATATCTTATGGACAGTCAACACACCTGCACCTACTAATGGGATTATAAGGGATGTGGTTACAGAAGAGCTTTGGACTAGCGCAGTTACGATAAATCCAAAATTGAAGCTTATGAAGTCATTTCTGAATAATACTTCATCAAAAAAAGATTCTACTTTTGGGACTATGAGCATCTTCAATATTTTGACTACATATACCAGAGAGAAGAATAATAAGAACAGTGCCAATAATAACATAGGGACCGGATTGACAAATCCCCACTCTATAAATCTGATGGCTGGCTCAGTCATAGCCTTTAAAGGAGACATCACTTGTATTCCACCTATACCTATAAATGCTTCTGAGAGATAGATGGATATTTTCTCTATAATATGAAAACTTATCTCTAATGGAAATAAAACAATAACTGCAAGAATATTAAAAAAATCATGGACAGTCGCTCCTGCGAATGCCTTTCTAAACTCTTCTTTTCTTCTTATATGGGCCATAGAAACCAAAGTGTTGGTGACTGTTGTTCCGATGTTAGCACCCATTATAATCGGAATTGCATTTGTTAGATTTAAAGCTCCACCAGCTACTAAACCAACTGTTATGCTTGTTGTTGTTGATGAGCTTTGTATTATAGATGTAGCCAGAATTCCCATCAGCAGGCCTATAAATGGGTTAGATGTTGTTTGGATCAATTGTTCTGCAAATCCTTTTCCGAATAGTTTCAAGGAATGTCCCATCAGCTGGATCGAGCAGAAAAATATGTAGATAATTATAATCAAGAAAATGATTCTAATAATTGCTTTCTTATTTACCCCCATACTGTCTTAATTTTCAAGTAGTAGTATTTAAAGATTTATGTTATAGTTTATAATAATTTCAAAATCCAATATTCTTTTAGTAATTATATTCTTAGAGTT
Source organism: Nanobdellota archaeon (assembly GCA_043826105.1). Taxonomy (GTDB): domain Archaea; phylum Nanobdellota; class Nanobdellia; order Woesearchaeales; family DATDXC01; genus JBDRQV01. Next base: position 1,389 of record JBDRQV010000174.1, read on the forward strand.
TAATATGAATAATCTTGTCTTTCCAAATTGTCTTTTAACCTTTACTATACCTTGTTTTTCTAATTGATCCCATTAATTAAATAATGAAGCTCTTGATATTCCTGCATCCCATGCTATCTCAGTTTTGTCAAAATCCATTCCTTTATTATCTACTAAAAAGTCATTATCTTAAATAATGGTGTTTCTCCTATTAACTGTATTAATAATGATTTATCTTTCATGTTTATTGCTAAAAGAGGAAAATATATAAACTTTATTGAATATAAATAAAAGAATGAAACATAAAATCAGAAAAGAAATTCTAAAGAAAAGAAACGCTTTAACTAAAACCCAAATTAAATTAAGATCTAAAAAAATAGAAAAAATCTTATTTTCTTTAAAAGAATATAAAAAAGCTAAAACAGTCATGTTTTATGTTTCATTCGGTTCTGAAGTCTTTACACATGATATGATAAAAGATGCTTTGAAAAGTAAAATAGTGGTCGTTCCTAAAACTTTGGATCATAGGATGACTCCAAGTCTTATAAAAAGTTTTAAAGAGCTGAATTGTAAAGATAAATATGGGATATTGCAGCCTTTTAAAGTCAAGAGAGCAGATAAGAATAAAATTGATCTGGTCATAGTTCCAGGTGTGGCTTTTGATCTAGATGGGTATCGTATCGGTTATGGTAAAGGTTATTATGACAAGTTTCTGAAAGGCATGAGAGCTGAAAAGATTGGACTGGCTTATGAGTTTAAGATGATAAAAAAGGTTCCAAATGAAGAACACGATATCAAAGTAGATAAGGTAGTAACTGAGAAGGATGTTTACAAAATATAAATGTTTATAATAGGTATATTGTTCTTTCTTTTCTTATGTATAAGGCAGTAGATGGTTTAGCATATTTTGGGCAAACATTAGCAACAGATAAACAACCATCAAGATTCAATGGTCCTGAATTCTATAAGGGATTACAAGATAAAATAAGATCATTCGGTATCGAGGCTAAATTTATAATAACTCATTTTGGACAAAACGATATCCCTTTACTAGAGCGCGCTTTAGTGGAAAATCCTGATCTTTTTGCAGGTGGTTTATTACAGATCAATCCAAATTTTGGGTTAAAGGATAAGATAGGCTATGTGTCCCCCTATGAGGTAGAATGTATTATATGCAGGAATAAGAATAAAAAAAGGAAAATTGTTGGGTTAAAGTTGAATACTGCCGTAACCAGATCAAAAGTAGATGGGTTTCCTGTTTTGCCATATTATGGTCTAGCTGAAGAATATGATATGCCTGTTATGTTTCATTGTGGAACAAATGGGCAGCAATTTACACATCCAGATTATTTTAGAAGGATTGCTGATACTTTTCCAGATTTAGTTCAGATCTATCAACATTATGGCGGGTTAAGGACAGATTATATGGTGGAATATATTAAATTGGTTTCAGAATTGGAAGGCAAGGGAATTATGGCTACAGCAGGACTTAGTGGCGAGTTAAGAAGGATAGATCTTACTACTATACCTGCAACAGAAACAAATGATGAATATCCTGATAAATTTACTCAATTCTTTTTAGACACTATTGGGGGAATCCAAGATAGGGTTATCTTAAGCATGGATTCAGGATGGCTTAGGTCTACATTACATCCGATTGATGGGGCTTCTGAAGAAATAATAAAAAAAGTTTGCTGGGAAAATCCGATTAATGTCTTTGGGTTAGATTTCTTAACGAAAACCTTATAAATAATTCAGATTTCTATTGTTAGGGGTGAGAATATGGCATTTATGGATAATATTGATAAGGCTGATAAGCAAGTATTTGATATAATAAAGAAAGAAGGCCAAAGGATAAAGGATGGTCTTGAACTGATACCTTCTGAGAATTTTGCAAGCAAAGCAGTACTTCAGACATTGGGTACTTTTTTTAATTGTAAATATTCTGAGGGATATGCTAAAAAGAGATATTATGGTGGCAATGAATTTGTCGATCATGTTGAATTGTTAGCTATTGAAAGAGCTAAAAAAGCATATGGTGTACCTCATGCTAATGTCCAGCCTTATTCTGGAAGTCCTGCAAATTTTGCTGTTTATGTTGCTACATGCAAAGTTGGTGACACTATAATGGGGCATAACCTGCCTGATGGTGGACATCTTACGCATGGATGGAAAGCGAGCGTTACTGGCCAATTTTTCAACAGTGTCCCTTATCATGTAAAGGAAGATGGTTATTTAGATCTAGATGAGATCAAGAGATTAGCAGAAGAACACAAGCCAAAATTAATCTGGGTAGGTGCGACTGCTTATGTAAGGGAATTTCCATTTGAAGAGTTAGGAAAGATAGCTGATAGTGTCGGAGCTTATCTGGCTGCAGACATAGCACATATTTCCGGATTAGTAGTCGGAGGAGCACATAAAAGTCCGGTTCCTCATGTACATATCGTAACTACAACAACCCATAAGACATTAAGGGGACCTAGGGGTGGTATGATCATGGTCACTCAAAAGGGTTTGGATAAAGATCCAGATCTGGCGAATAAAGTGGACAGGGCTGTTTTTCCAGGATTACAAGGTGGACCACATGATAACCAAACAGCAGCTATTGCTGTAGCATTGGGTGAAGCATTAAGACCTGATTTTAAGGATTATGCTGCTCAAATCGTAAAAAATTCAAAGGCGCTTGCAAAAAGCCTAATGGATAATGGACTTAAGTTGGTAACAGATGGGACAGATAATCATATGATCTTGATAGACCTTACACCATTTGGTGTTGGCAAAGGCGTATTTGTCCAGGAAGCTTTAGAGATGGCAAACATGACTACAAACAAAAATACTATCCCAGCTGACCCTTCATCACCATTTTATCCAAGTGGAATAAGATTGGGAACTCCAGCTATAACTACAAGGGGAATGAAGGAATCAGAAATGGAACAGATCGGAAAGTGGATCGCTGAAGTGATAAAAGAAGTAAAAGATTTTGATCTGCCAGAAGCAAAAGAAGAAAGAAAATCATATATATCAGAGTTTAAAGAAAAGATAGATGGTAATAAAACAATTGCAAGAATAAAACAGGAAGTTACTGAACTATGCCATAATTTTTCACTTTATGATTTTGATGTGTTGAAATAGATCATATAGTACATACATTTTTTTCTTTTGTTTTAAGGACAGTGTCATAACCTAATCTCATCAAAGCATCTACCACAATCGGAGAGAACTGCTTACCCGACTGTTCATGCATATATGATACAACTTTTTCTATAGGCTGTCTTTCCCTATAGGCTCTGTCTGACAAATGTGAAACTAAGTATTTTACAGCATTGACTATCTGTATCTCTAATGGCAGATTCTCGCCTACTGGGCTGTGGTATCCAGCAGCTGTTAATCTATTTTTCAACAAAGTAAACATCCTTTCTTCATCAGCAGATCGATAAGTTACCTGTTTACCCAGGTGGAAAAGATCAACAATCCTTCTTCTTTCTTCTTTGCAGATATCTCCATAATTGATATCTTCCCATGTAAATGAATCTATATATCTTATAGCTGAACTTAAATCACTTACATAATTTTTTCTTGTATCAGCAAGAATATATGATCTTGTCTGTTTTAGGTGCTGGAAGTTCTTATCTGCATTTTCCCCTTTTTCTACAAGTTTCAATTCTTCTATGATCTTTTTTCTTGCACCTTCTTTTAGCATCTTGATCGTATAAAATATATTTTCACTGCCTTCTCCATCATAAGTCAGATCCTGCCATAAGACTGCTTCTGTCACTGGTGCCATATGGAAAATACTGTCCAGCATTGCAGCACCTGTCCTATGATACATCCTTCTGAATGCTGTCCTCTCGCCAGGGGTCAGGTCTCCTGTGGCAAGCAGATGGTTATCTATGCTCATCAAGCTGTCAGGAGGAATATGTTTTCCTAAATTATAGAAATAACATGCAAACATAATATCTGAGACATCTGGTACTTTAACATTATCTTCTAATTGGCTGTGGATAGCTAATCCTAGTATAGTAGATATGATGGCGCTGTCAACATGATAGATTGTCCTGCTTTCAAATTCATGCATAGCAAAATTAAAATGCTGCCTGCCTACTGAACATACTGGAACATTTTTAAATTCATTTGCCAAACCCATGACTTGTTTTTCTAATCCTGGAATGAGTGAATAAACAATTACTGACCTGTCAACCGGGAGAATACCATCTAAACCAGGGGAAGTTACTCTTTTACCTATCGCACCATATGGGCGGACAACAATATCCTTTGATTTTCTGCTTCCTAAATGAGTTAAATAAGCTTTATCTCCTAATATATCTGCTACCTTTTCAGAAACAATAACTCCTTCTCCTGTTTTCTGAGTTTTTTTGAGCCAATCTGAGAATACTTCTAATCTGGAGATGGTGTTAGGGGCATCGCCTGTCATGTCAACTCCACCACCAACTTTAAACTGGCCTTTTCCATATTCTATCTCAAATTTAGCTTTGACAAAATAATCAATCCCTATATCTATCGCTTCCCAAATCATATCATCTGTAAGGCCGTCAACACCAGATACATCTTTTATACCTTTGATATCAACATTTCTGTCTCTGATCCATCTGTATAATCCGCCTATATCGCCTTTATTTGTAGCGATATCTTCAAAAAGCCTATATTTCAGACTCTCTGTAAACCAGGACAATCTTTTTTTCACATTTTCACAATATTGCAATGCTGCAACACATTTCTCTTCAGCACTGAATTCAGTACCTATCTTTACAGCAACATAGACGTCATCACCTTTTGGATTCTTATAAAGCAGACCATCTAATCTTTCAGCTTCTTGCCTGAATATGTTGATTACAGGATAAAGAAATAGATCATTACTATCTAATCCCCAACTGGTCAGAGCATTGCATGTGTCTAAGCTGCCTCCAATATCTGCAGTTATCACGTCTGTATCATGGTTTCCTGCCTGCAAACCTTTATTTAATGCTATAAGCTCTTTTTGAGTTCTTTGGCCTCCTGCTTGTTCATTCAGGAAGTCATACCAATTTGTAATTACATTGACAGAAAGATTGAACAGTTTATCTAGATCATATTGTGCAGTCTTTTGGAAATCACCTAGTAAGTAAAACCCATCTGATGATATTGGGACACACTCAGATACTATCTTTCCGATCTCTGTAAGATTTTTGCTTGTTATCAAGATCCCACCATAATTAATAGTTTGATCAGGCATATGGACTCCCCTTAATGGCAATTTGCGATGAAATATCAGTGAGCCCATATCTTCAAATTTTTTCTCGGAAATATGTATCATGCTGCCATCTTCAGCCTCTTTAAAGTATTCTTTTCTTAATGGATCGTAACTAAAGAAAAAGACACTATGGTCTGTTTGCATAGTTTCCTTAAATAATCCTTCCATATCACCAACTATCTTTTCTAATGGATCACTTGAATAAAATCTGTTCTGAAAGTCGATTATCCTTTCGCTGATAGTTGTCATATTTACACAACTCCAAACAGCTTGACTATGAATAAAGCATATACGAGCAGAAACATCAATCCTTCATAATTTGAGATCTCCCTATCCTGGATAGAGATTATGAATAAGAAAGTGGCTATTATGCTTACAGGCAAAGCTATCATCAAAGTAGCGTCAGAAACTGTCAGGACACCCATCAAACCAGGGATACCCATAACTACAAAACTATTGAATATATTTGAGCCTAAAACATTTCCAATAGCCATCTCATGATTGCCTTTTCTGGCTGCTGAGATCGATACTAACAATTCAGGCAACGATGTTCCGACTGCAACAGCTGTGAGGGCTATCAGGGACGTATCTCCGAAACTAAGCAATTCTGAGATATTGATGACTGATTCGATAGTATATTTTGCACTGAAAAATAATCCGATTGCAGATAATACTAATATAATTGGGATTGAAATAGAAAATTTAGTTCTTTTTGTTTCTTTGTTCTCTTCATTTCTTGCAGAGATAGAGTAAAGGACATATATTATATATCCTCCCAGACAGATGATAGCTTCTGGAAATGTAAACTTTCCATCCCATAATGTGATAAGCAGAATAAAAGCTGATCCGAGCAATAATGGAAGGTCTATCTTGACTAGATCCCATTCAACATTAAGCGTTTTTTTAGTAAACAAGACAGCTATGCCGATTATCAATAGAATGTTCGCTATGTTGCTTCCAATCACATTGCCTGCAACAAATTCAGTTGTGCCTTTTGAAACAGCTATTATAGATGTCAGTAATTCTGGTAAAGATGTGCCTACAGCAAGAATGGTTACGCCTACAATAAAAGAAGGGATACCCAAAGCTAATCCTAACCTCTCAGCATTTTCAGTAAAATAATCTGCAGATTTGATCAAAACATATAAGCTTATCACAAAGATCGCAAACCATGTCAATAAGAGAGAAGATGATAATAAAGATAGGCCTATCAATACAGTAATGACCGATAAAGCAATGAATAGTTTGTTCAATCCTTTCATAAAATCCCCTTCAATCTATAGAAAATGTGTTTTTGTTTTTAAATCTTTTTATTACAACCACTTCTAAATAGTAAAATTTAAAAGGTTAATATGATTCTATCTTAAAATAAGGGGGTAATATGAGGGCATTAGAAAGATATGTAATAATTTTGCTGATACCTATATTAGTGATAAGCGTATTCATATTTTACTTAGAATTAAACCTGTCTATCGTAGACTCAATCTACTTTGTCGTCACTATTATAACGACTGTAGGTTTTGGAGACATCAACCTTGTAAATGCAAGGCCATTAATAAAACTGTTCGGAAGCTTATTGATGATAATAGGTGCTGCATCTATGGCAGTACTCTTCAGCTTGATAACATCAAGGCTGATCGATTTTCACTTTGAGAACATATTTGGGAGGTATAAGACTAAAATGAAAAATCATACAATATTGATCGGATGGAATAAGACTGCTCAGGCAACTTTAGATGAATTAAGGAAGATAAGTGAGGTCTGCCTGATATCTGATGATGAAAAAGTATTGAAGGAAGTTAAGTACAAGAGCGTCAATATAATTGTCGGCGATGAGACTGATGAAAATACATTGAAAAGGGCAAATATCCAGTCTGCAAAGAATATCATAACATGTGAAGAAGATGACAAAAAAAATATAATGATAGTCCTGTTAGCTAAAAGATTGAATAAACAAGCCAAGATAATCAGTTCAGCTAATGAAGTGATAAACATGAGGATGATAAAGGAAGCCGGAGCTCATGAAGTTATCTCTCCTGATGTCATAGGCGGCAGATTATTGACATCGGCGATATTTGAAGATAAGGTGGTGGACCTGATAAAAGATGCTACCTTTGTTGGCCAAGGAACAAATATCGAACAGATTACATTGAATGTCAATGCATCTGTCAAGTTCATAACAGACGAATTTAGGATTTCTGTATTGGAGAAGGTTGTTGATGGAAAGAGATATTCAGACCTAAGAACAACAGATATGTTAAACAAAGACGAGACAGTAATCGTATTTGGATATGTAGAAAATATTAAAAAAGCTGTCAGCTTTCTGAGTAAGAGATGAAGGTAAAACAATACATCGATATTTTTCTTAAGATATTCTTATTAATAATAGGTATAGCTGACTTTGCAGGCATACTACCGCCTAGCCTTGACCTATTGGATAAGATATTAACATCATTGATCCTGTTTTATTTTTGGGTCAAATTAAAGCCTCTGAAGTTTATGTTAGGCTATGATTCAAATATATTAGATAAATTAGTCATATTGGTATTTTATGTGTTTGTCATAGATACATTTCTTCCTTTTATCCCAGGCATAAGTGAAGAACTGGGATTTAAGATAAGTTTATATTCGATATATATAGGAACATTAGCTATAGCATCGATCGCTCTTTTTGTTTCTTTTAAAAGGATCGAAAGAAAGTCGTTATTTCATTCTTTTTTTTCTGTTATTGACAGGGAGGATAGGTTATTTGATAATCTGATGATGAAGAGGTTGTTCTTAGTTAAGTTCATATTGTTTTTTTTGGTCATGATATTTACTTCACAATATTTTTTTGGCCTGGTCAATCAGTGGTTTATCGTCAGTTTAGACAAATCATTGCTTCTGCTCGCATTCTTATTTGCTGTAAAAGATTTTAGTCATACTAAGTCAAAAGCATTAAACACATTAGGAAATTTTGATGAGTGGCTATTGAATACTATCACAGAAATTTTTACAAACAGGAAAAAATTCTATCTTGGATTTGGGTTGTTGTTGATCTTTCATTATCTATCTGACCTGGCTGTGTTCTTTATCCCTTATCTTCTGCCTATAGCTAAGGATCCATATTACTTTAATCTCATAGGTAATCCTGAATTCCATTCAAGTTTGAGGGAATTGGTCGCTAATGAAAGCTTGTTCAGGGGTATAGATATATTTGCTGCGAATTTAACATATATCTTCAGCAGTATAGGTATATTGCTTATATTTTTGATACCGATAATATTAATTTTCCTGATCGTTCTTAAAAAAGATATCAAGACTTTAATCAATATAAAGGGCTCAAAATTCTTACTTGCTATGGCATTTTCTTCAATCAGCTTGTTTTTATTATCTATGTGGACTTTGCCCAAGGTAATATTAAGCGGCCATGTTGTAGGGGTTGATTTTATAACTCAAAAAATATCATCTATCTCTCATCTTGATTTTTTAGCACTGTTTGCTATATTCATGATCATCCTGACAATTGTCTTGTCACTTAAAAAACAAGGTGCAGAAACAGCATGGTTGCTTGTTTTCTTTGTCAGCATAGCATATCTTAGTGTTTATTCTATCTATTATTTTATTTCGTTATCTAATTATTATATATTCAACCTGATACCTTACTTTAACAGTATCGGCAGCCATATGATGGTCTTTAATAGCTATTTTCTTCTTGGCTTAGATCTCTTGTTTTATATTATCGGTTTCGTAATATTCTCATACAATGCCATGAGATACATATTTCGAAATCTGGTCTCAGATATCTTAACAAATAAGTTCACTATTTTCACTTCTTTGCTTATTGTTATCGCTACTATGTTTATCATAGAGTTAGTCAGGGATATGGATTTTATCCAGTCATTTACGATCTTGTTTTCTTTTTTAGGCACGTTCCTCATATTCAGCTATGCTTTTTATAAGGCATTGGAATTTAAAAAAGAATCAAGAGATGATTTTATCCTTGCTATAGGTATGATAGAGTTTATTTATTTAGGTCTTGGAGCATTAGTCGTATTGCTGAGTTCTAATTTTGATTGGAATATTGGGTTTATGAATTATCTAGTTCCGTTTATAATTACTATCCTTGCATTTATCATTGCAGGATTTTTTAGGATAAGATTTAGTTTTAGGGGCATATTGTTCAGGAGATTGTTATTTTCTTTGATCATCGGGCTAGGTTTTGGGTTATTGTTTTTCTTATTGGGTGAACCGAAGATAGAGATATTCACAACTTATCTGCCAGTTGTACTGTTATTTATCATCTTTATAGGTATAAGTGAGGAGGTTATGTTTAGGCTTATAATATTTAAGTTAGGTGAAAAATCTTTTAATTTCAAGACTGCAAATATGCTGCAGGCTGTTATATTTGGCCTTGTGCATTTCCTCTTTATCAAGGACCTATTTATGTATTACGGGAATACTCTTATGTTTTTAGGATATTTTATCTTTTTAGTCGTGTTTGGTTATGTTATGGGGTTGATTGTAGGCAGAGCAGAAAGGGGAGGGGAGAGGGATATTCTTTATGCGATAATAGCACATATTGTTGCTGATCTAGTGATATATCTGATCTAAGATGGACCATGATCAAATGTTTGATCTATTTGACCAATTTGATGGTTATACCAATGAAGAAGTTCATCAAGCAATCATATTAAATTATGATGGTAAGATATATGATGATATCAGGGTAAAGTACGAACATGCCCTTTCTCATTTTAGTGGTGATAAGGAATCCAGAAGATATCTGGCAAGTTCTTTGTTTGAGCCAGCACCTGATCCAGATCGATTAATAGCATCATATCTTATATATGATCTATGGGAACAGTTTTTTGAAGGACATATGATCAAAGGTATTATTATAGCGAGAAAAGTCGGCGAAGAAGATAGGCTGGTCAGATCAGGGCTTGAACGTATAATAAATGACAAACTTTAAAAATCATGGATGAATTTAATATGAATATGAAGCTAAACAAGATAATACTTTTTGTGTTTGTGTTAGTAGTTCTTTCCAATATAGTGATCGCTGGTTTCAAAGAAGAAGCTGAAGAATTTGTAAGTTATGTTGAAAATGCTGACCATGTTAAAGCTCTCGAATCCTTGAATAAGATGAGGGATAATTATGGTGAGGAAAATGCAGATAGGATAAACGACTTAGCCAGAATTTTAAATGCTGCTGTTTTTGAAAGAGCGATCGAAATAAAACAGGAATGCGACAGGGCAGAGGATAAAGAGATATGCCTTTTTAAGAATGCAAGGGTCTATCTTCAGGAATATTGTCCAGCCTGTACTTCGGGCAATATCGAATGCAAGCTGTGTGAAGAGATGAAGAAAGATGAAGAGCAGAATCAGCAGGCTTCTGGAATAGTAGAAGAGAATGTGATAGAGCCTTCAAGAAGAGAAGACCAGCCGCAGGAAAAAAGAGATGATGGGCCAAATTGGGAAGCGATGGGAGTTATGTTATTTATCATATCAGGTGTGGTCACTTGGTTTATTACAAGAAGAAAGAAAAGAAAGATAGGCAAGCTGATGCATGAAGTTGACAATGCTTATTCTAAGTTTAAGATGAACACTAAGAGATGTGAAGCAGAGCTTTACAGGCTCAAGGATATAATCGATGAGCAGTTCAAGAAAGGAAAGCTGGATGAAGGAAGCTATAATATTCTTGAGAAGAGGATATCTGACTATATGAGGGAGATCAGGGAGCAGATAATCAATGAGAAGTTTGGCGGATTACCTACAAAATTACATGGTGAGATAGATAAGATGCTGGAAGATGGCAAGATCTCTAAGGAAGAGTATGAAAATATCAAAAAAGTACTGAAGGATACAACGGGCGTCAAAGAAGGCGAAAAAGAGGAGATCAGGGAATTGATAGATAAGTGGAAGAGAAAAGACTAGTTCTCACAAAAACATTTATAAATAAGTGGCCTATTTTTATTTGCATTTGGGGGTAAATTGATGAAAAAATTATTATGTCCACTAGTATTTATATTAGCCATATTGGTCATATCTGTAGTAATGGCCGAAGATATAGCACTTAAAGTAAATGATAATGATATTTCTAGTGTAATTGAAGTAGCGCCTAATGGTAAGCTGGTTTTAGAGGTAGATATTGCGGCTAATATACTTATAAAATATCTTAAGGTTGAGGCTAAGAATGAATTCATAAGACAGCTTGTACAGGAGCAGATGCAAAACTTTAGATCAAATGAACGAAAAGATATTTCTGAGATACGTAAATCGACAATCAATCTTCCAGGTATATTGCCTGCTGGCAGGCATGATCTATTTGTTAAAGTCAAATATAATGATGCAAATTTTCAGGATAAGGAAATATCTAAAAAAATACCTGTCAATATAGCAGGTAGTGGATTTATGAGTGGTTTGGTCGGCGGAATTACAGGTGGTTTATCGCAAGCTGCAGCTGCTGAAGTAGTAGATACTATGATTGATAGAGAGATAGAACCTTTGTCAAGGCAATTGACCGATGAAGAAGTAAGGAATGTAGCTGAAGAGTTAGGGCTAAGCCAAGATGATATTAAAAATGGAAATTATGAACTAAAAGAGATAGCTCAGAAAGAATCTGATGGAACAATAACCAATGATCAGATTGATGAGATGATATCTGCTACAGATAATATTGAAACAAAGGCTGCTTTGACTGCTTTGAAAGGCATGAATAAACCAACTGTAAAGAAGAGCTTAAGTGTTTTTGAGCTGAGCAAGGATGGCAGATCTGCTTATCAATCAAAGGTAATTATAGGCATTTCACATACAACGAGCATAAATAATGTCAATATTATCGAGGTAATCCCAAAATCAACTGCAGAGAATGCAGATGAACTATGGTTTTCAGATGATGTAGAAATTTTAGAAGCTGATCCGATAGTCAAGTGGAATTTTGAGCATATCCCTAAGGGACAAATCAAGGAATACAGTTATGTTGTCAACAAAAAGCTGGAGGAGATCGAATCAAAGACAATTGCAGCATGCTCAGAGCCTGGTTTTTTTGCAAAACTTATAGCTTCGATCGTTAAGATGTTTATACAATGAAAAGATCTTATCTGTTTATATCTGCAATCTTATTGTTAGCATTAGCTGTAGGTGCTAATCAAGTAAGTAATCCTAGTTTTGAGAATTGGTTAGACAGCTGGACAAATAGCGGCGGATGGTATATCGATGAATACTATGCTCATGATGGGATAAATTCAGCTTATGTCTATACAGGTTGTGATCAGGATTATGTGGAAGTATATGTAAATCATACTCTTATAAAAACTATTTATCCAACATATGCGCCCACATGGCAGTATGATGAGGTGCAATTAGAGAATTATACAGGTGAAGACAATATTTCTATCAAGTTTATGATCATGAATGAATATATTGACCAGAGGGTCAATCTTACTAATTGTTCAAACTCTACTTTTCTTACTTTTTGGACAAGTTATTGTAATGTACAATGCAATGTATATGTAGATGATGTTACAATAATGTGTAATGCTTCAATCGAATATAATTGTTCTAACTATATGGATGATGATGAGGATGGTTTAACAGATTGTGAAGATCCTGATTGTGATGGTATGGTAGGAGAGGAAGGTTCAGGAGCATTATGTGAATACTGGACAGAATTAAGTTGTTATGACTCTTTTGATAATGATGCAGACTTTATGACAGATTATGATGATCCTGATTGTGGTGGTCAATTGGTAGTGGGAGGGAATTGGTGCACACAGTGGGATGAATTTGAATGTGATGAGACTTTTGAATGTTTTTGGAATATCTTATCAGAGATGTGCGAATATGACAATTCAACTTATTGTGCCCAATATACTTATGATTATGACTGCAATAATGATTATGATTGTTGGTGGGATTACACAGATGCATGGTGCAGAACAATATTTCATGATATGACATATTGTACGCAATTTAATGAAACAGAATGTTTAATTGAGCCTAGTTGTTATTTTAATATGACTGAATGTATATATAATGATACTACATATTGTGCAGCATATAATACGGATGTAGGCTGTCGTAACGATCCAGAGTGTTATTGGGACCAATTTGATATGTTATGTTATATGAATACATATGATGTTACTTTTTATGATTGTTTTAAGTATGACGGGAATGAATCAGGATGTAGATCACAGGAGAGCTGTAATTGGGATCCTTCTGTTGAGAAGTGTTTCTTTGCTCCAAAATGTTACTTATATGGTGGGAATGATGTTGAATGTGCTGATCATGGATGTAAATATCTATATGAAGAGAATAAGTGTGTTGTGGACATAGGTGATTCTGAATGTTATAGATTTTTTAATGAGACATCATGTCTTGAGTCAGCTTTTTGTGATTGGGATTATTTTTCAAACGAGTGTTATGAAGATTTTGGTGATCAATGTTCTTTTTATGATGGTACAATGAATCTATGCGAACAACAACCAGCCTGCATATGGATCGCAGATAAAGGAATCTGTGAACAAGATTATCTAAGCGGATATGGCTCTTATTGCTGGGATTATGAGACAGATAGGGCAGGTTGTGAGCTAGTTGGGGGATGTGTCTGGTACTCTGATCCATTATTGAACGGATTTGGATGGTGTGATCCAATGGGTATCCATGAAAACTGTACAAATGGAAAAGATGATAATAATAATGGGCTATGTGATATAAACGGATGTTATGCTGATGAACTTACTTTTTTACCGCCTGATCCAGATTGCAGGCTTATCGTTGATTTTGAACTGGATTTTGATATTATCTCTCCCACACCAGGCCTTAATCTCAATCCAGACATATTACAGGGTGTTTCTGAAGATAAGGATAGGATAAAAGCAGCTAGATATGTTTTGAATAAGCTTGGTGAGCCATATTGTGATATATGGATTGACCATACGTGTGGCTTTCCTATCAATATAGTTACAGGCA
>JBDRQV010000175.1:0-3606 GCA_043826105.1 Nanobdellota archaeon
CTGTGACTCCATCTGCCTTATATGCCCAATCAGTAGGATATAAATAATAATTCACAGTTCCATCATCTTTTAGAAGACACCCACGCATCATTCTCTGAACTGGCAGAAGCCAATCTGATAAAGTGATTCCACATGCATATCCTGCTGTTGAACCTGTACGGACATATGTATCTGTTGATTCATTCCATGATACCCCATAATAAAATAAGCCACTCAGATATAATTCTAATTGTGCATGTGTTAAAGTACCTATATTCTGTAATTTAGTATGGTCTCTAATTGGTACTGGTATTGATAATGGCATATTTATTCTCCTTATGTCTGTGTTACCAACATTATAAATCTTGTCTTTGCTCCTGATGCTGTAAACTTTAATGTGATTACATTACCATTCAAATCAGCAGCATCAAGGTTTATTTTATATACACCATCACTCTGGTTCATATTAAAAACCTAAAGGGAGAGAGTTCTCCACTCCTCCTCCCAGCCACCCCTCCCACTCTCTCCCATCCATGTAAAATAATCTTATAGTAACCCTTGACCAGTAGGATTGTCATAGTTGTAGCGATTGTCATTCTCATAATCATAACGATTATCAATAGGATTGTAAGAATCATTTATATCGTGCCTATCAATAGTATCATGCCTATCCTGTGACAAATCTCCACCGATGTCCCGATTGTCCCCATTAAAGCTATCAGCTACATTTGTCGTAGTAGTTGTTGGGGTATTGTAACTATCCAATGTCTTATAAGAGTCACTTACATTGTAACTGTCTGCAATATTTCCACCTGCATGTTTAATTCCAAACTGCATAACGTCAAGAGCTTTCCATCCTAATGCAAATGGTGCAAGACTTCTTACTGTCAAACCTAATTCCCTGGCAAATATTTGCCCTGCTGTCATCTGCGGTTGATAGACCAGGTGCTTTATAATATCTCCAAGTTGTCCACCCGTACCTACCAATCCATACACAACAAATTTCTTGGCAGTTATTACTATAGGCTGATTCTCAAAAGCTTCAAACTCCACAGCTTTGGGTTGATTCTTTGATATGTCTGAAACTATAGCCTTGATAGCTTCAATCTGTGTAAAATAATTTTGGTCTAACGTATTTTTCTGCCCAACAGCACATCCCATCAAAACTGTTAGCAAAAAAATAATCCCTAAAAAACCTGCAATACCTTTCATTTGTCCTCCTTTTTATCCACTCCTAATTATATGGATACCAGTAAATCTGATAGCTTCCTTGCCTATCAGACACATTAAATACCGTAACGTAGAATATGTCACCTACATTACCACCTACTCCTGGAAGCGTTACTTTTTCCATTGCGCCCTTACCAAAAGCAAACCAGTAAGTAGCACTTGGGTCTCTTGAGATATTTTGGCTTCTTACCTGATTATAGACTTCCAATGTCGGTTGCTGTTTCTTGCTCATAATAAAATCCTGGTCAGTAGTCCAATCCAAAGAAACAAGCATGACTATAATATTGCTCACAGCCTCATCAAGTTTAAAGTAATAATTTTTAACTCCTCTTGCTGGTATAGAATCTTTCTTTACATCGGGATATACTGCGTAAAAATCCCTTCCTATGTCTTTAGCATCTATAGGTGGTGGTGGAGGTGGAGGGGGTGGTATAATTACTGTCCCCTGATTACAGTTATGATTTTGCATAACCAATAATCCATCCTTAACATAGGACTGAGTTTTAACTCCACATAAGGGACATACATATTCCTTCATGAAACCTCCTTATAGCAATATAATTGCCAGGAGCACTAACACTGCTCCAGTTAATGTACCAGCACCGAAGATGCCAGCATCTCTCTTAAATGTAGGCTTTACTGCATCTACCTTACGCTTACATTCAGAATCCTTTAAGGCAATAATCTTACCCGATAAGCTTAGAGCCTCAACAGCTTTATTGTAGTTCTCATCAGATTTAGTAATGACCTCTTGGAGCTTTTCCTTCTGAAGCTCAAGTTCGGAAATTTTTTCTCTTTGAATTTGGTTTATTTCAGAAAGACGTTCCCTTTGAATCCTTTGATATGTAAGGTCAGCCATCTCATCTATAGGTAAACATATGTCTGTATTACCAGCTATAGCAGGAGTGAATGAAATAAAAACAGCAAGTAATATCAAAATCAAAATGTTATTTATTCTTTTCATTACACTCACCCCTTAGATATGGATGATAGCCATATGACTTAAGTGTGTCTATGGTTTCTTGTACACTGGCAGGTTTCTTTATCTCAGAATAACTCAACTCAGATGTTTCCAATTTTTTATTTATAGTGACAAGTCTTTTTTCTGAGATGATTATATCACTCTTAAGCTTTTTGATGTTCTCAACATTAGTCTCCATGATATTCTTCATTTCCTCTATCGCTTGCTTATTTTGAGAAACAGCATTAATTGCTTCTTTTGCTCTGATGTGTTTTACTGCTGACCATATACCTAAAGAAAGAGCAATACCTAACAGAATAGGTAGTATATATTTTTTATACTTAGATAAATCCACATGTCCTCCTTATGGATTAAATGGATGTAATGAGAAAACGTAAAACAAAAATCTCACAATGGAAATTAAAGCTGCTGTTGACAGCGTAATTAAAACCCATGTAAAATTTTTTCTAACCCTACATATCCATTTTAAACTTTCATTCTCTTTTATAGTTTTCTCAACTCCAGCAGCAACTTCCTTTCTACAATCACTTCTAAGTTCATCACAATGCTTCGTTCCAACCTGCCTCTCACCTACCTTAATAAGAACTTCTTCAGCTTTTGTGATTCTCTTGTAAAGTTCATCAATCCACTTGTTTATATTGGTATCAATGTCTTCCAGCTTATCAGATAAGGCTTTGAACTCAGGTTCAAGATATTTTTTTATAGCAACTACAAATTCTAATCCTACCTTATCAACTTCTAACTGCGGAGGCATTAACCTACTTTCACAAGGCTACCTGTTATTGTAACAGTGCCACCTGTGCCTTCTGGAGCAGCAGTTAATGTGCAAACAAATGAACTACCATCTATCAATGGTCTCTCTACAACAAAAACATTAACAGAACTTTCGACCAGGGCAGCCTGGGAATATATAACTGCACCATCAGGGTCTTTAATTTCAAACGTCATTGTTGGGGGAACAGCCTTTGCCCAATTTGGAATGTTAACAATAAGAACATTGGTATGTGCTATTCGACACCCATACAATGTTATTGTTTCAGACTTTGCTACATCTGTTAAAATAAAATCCAATGAGACCTTCGGTAGAATATCTACCTGTCCATCTCCATGTTTTATAATTTCCATGATAACCTCCTATCCTTCCTGTTCTTTATCTTTTTCTTCGGAAACTTCAGGCTCGGAAGTTTTCATATCTCCTTCCTGTTCTTTGTCCATCTTAGCCTTTAGCTCATTAAGCATTTTTATTTCTTTAAGTCCTAACATAAATCTACCCTCCTTATTTGTCATTAACATATACCTCTGATTTTTTTATAATGATGTCTTCATCAAACTTGCATGGCAGAATATGTCTACGATAATTTTTTATGATTGTTTTGAGTTGCTCGGCTATCTCGGAGAGTTCCCCCAAGTCGCCA
>JBDRQV010000176.1:0-16136 GCA_043826105.1 Nanobdellota archaeon
TTTTCTAAAACAGCTGTTGCATTAGGACCAATACTTACAGTAATGATTGCCTTAACTTCCAATTTCCCAATCTGTTCTGCTGCTTTTATTCCAGCACCATGACCTTGTACAGCTCCTTCATTTTCAACTACCAAAATTTCATCCTGATTGTCTGTTTCTGCAATAATAAAATATTTACACCTACCAAACCTTTGATCAATTTTACTTTTAATTGTACTATCCTGTGCACTGACTGCAATTTTCATCTTTTTACCCCCTTAAAATATTATTTTCTAGTCATTAATGTTTTACATTTAGGACATTCTACTTGACTGCATGGTTGTCCTCTCACATGTGCTTGTTCATGTCCGCATTCAGGACATTTACATACTCCTCCTGGTCCGCCTGCTATTGGTCCACCATTTCGACCTCTACCGCCTCGACCAGCACCTTGTCCTCTACCTCCTCCTGCTATTGGTCCACCATTTCGACCTCTACCGCCTCGACCAGCACCTTGTCCTCTACCTCTTCCTGCTATTGGTCCTTGACCCAATGGTCCTGTTCCATCTCCGCCTGGCATTTTATATTCACCTCCATGAAGTTTTATTGCCTTGCCATTAACTAAGGCATCTGTTACTTTTTCTCTTGCCCTAGTTAATGTTCTTTGAAATGTTGATTGATGAATCTCCATCTTAGAAGCTGCACCTATCTGGTTTAAATTTTCAAGATTGGATAACCTTAAAGTTTCAAGTTCATCTAATGTTATCTCAACTTCTTCTAATTCACTTAAAGGAACTGCTCTAGGCTTGAAATAAGTTATACCTGGTTCAAAATTAATCCATTTGATTTTTCTCGGCCTAACCATAATGCATTATAATGCATAACTACTATATAAATATTTGGGTTCTACAACTAACATGGTTAAAAAAATGCTCCTTGTGAGTTTTTGGATATGGGGGGTATTTATCTCAAAGATTCAAAAAAAGGTCAGAAGATACATTTAAGGCTCAAAAATTACCATAAAATCACTATTTCCTCACTACAAAAGATAAAATAGCATAACATTAAAGCAAAGTTTATATATGATTTACTATAAGATAGGTATATCAAGGAGTTGATATAAAAATGATACCGACAAAACTATTTTTGACAAAAGGAGTAGGGATACATAAAGATAAACTAGCTTCTTTTGAATTAGCATTAAGAAATGCAGGCATAGAAAAATGCAATTTAGTTTATGTATCTTCTATCTTGCCGCCTTATTGTAAGATAATATCCCGAAAAGAAGGATTAAAATTGTTACAGCCAGGAGAGATCACATTCTGTGTTATGGCTAGGATTGAAACAAATGAGCCACATAGGCTATTATCCTCTTCAATAGGTATTGCTGTTCCTAGAGATGGAAATAAATATGGTTATTTATCTGAACATCATTCATTTGGACAAACAAAGAACAAAACTGGAGAATATGCTGAGGATTTAGCAGCGACGATGCTGGCCACAACATTAGGTGTTGAGTTTGATCCTGATACTGCTTGGAAAGAAAGAGAACAGATCTATAAAACCAGCGGACATATTTTTAAAGCTACAAATGTAACTCAATCTGCAGAAGCAAATAAAGACGGATTATGGACTACTGTAATCGCAGCAGCTATTTTATTAAAATAGATATACCAATGATTCAAACATAGACAATGAAAACTAATCATCTTATCCCGATAATTGCATTTGTTGGACTTGCTGTTTTATTTTTCTTCCCTGAACCAGAAAGCAATTTTCCTGCATATATCGGAACAGCCTTCTTTTTTATAATATTGATCACATTTTTGATAATTAAGCAGAGAAAAAACAGCCAAATGATGTATTCTATACTACCTAATATGGACTGGAAAGAATTTTTTAGGCCGACAAAAGAAAAGAACCTATTGACAATACTTTTTACCATCCTGCCTGAAATGAGGATATTTATCAGATATTATCAATATCCAGTGATGTGTCAGATGGAATTAGGCACTTATTGTCAAAGTTGGCAGATAATGGCAGCTCAAAATATGCTCCTGTTTTTATTACCTATATTAGCTGGAAGCTATATCCTTTCTTGTTTAGCTGTTTATCTGGCCTATAGACTATTTAAGAAATAAACACACCTTTATAACTAAAGACATATTTTAAACTAAAATGAACAGTGATATAACATTTAAAGACCTGAATTTGATACCTGCACTTGAAAAAGCATTGATTAAACAAGGATATACGATACCTACGCCGATACAATCAAAATCAATCCCAAGCCTATTGCAGGGCAGGGATCTGATAGGTATTGCACAGACAGGTACTGGTAAAACAGCAGCATTTGTACTGCCAATACTGCAAAGGATGACTGAAAAATATCCAAGAGTCATCAAAACATTGGTACTTGCACCTACTAGAGAACTTGCTGCACAGATCGGAGAAAGTTTTTCTGCATATGGTGAATTTCTTAAATTTAAGCATACTGTAATCTTTGGTGGCGTAAAACAAGGACAACAGGTCCATGCATTATCCAGAGGAGTAGATATTCTTGTCGCAACACCCGGCAGATTACTGGATCTGATGAATCAAAGAAAACTTACCCTAAGCAATATAGAATTTTTTGTATTGGATGAAGCAGACAGGATGCTGGATATGGGATTTATCCATGATATAAAGAAGATTATCTCGAGATTGCCACCTAAAAAACAATCATTATTCTTTTCAGCGACAATGTCTCCTACTATTAATGAACTTGCAAAAAGCATGCTAAAAAATCCTGTTCATGTTGAAGTCACAGCCGAGACAGTCACGGTTGATCGTATAAAACAGTGCATATTTTTTGTTGACGCACCAGCAAAAGAAAGATTATTGATCCAGCTCCTAAAACATGAACATCTTACAAGTGTTTTGGTTTTTACCAGGACAAAACATAAAGCTAACAAATTAGCATCATTCCTTAGTAAAAATAATATATCTTCTGATGCGATCCATGGAAACAGGTCACAAAACGCAAGAACTAAGGCTATTCGAGATTTCAAGACAGGCAAGATTAAGGTATTGGTAGCGACTGATATTGCTGCGAGAGGTATAGATATTGATAATATTTCCCATGTTATAAATTTTGAACTTCCTAATGAGCCTGAAAGTTATATCCATAGGATCGGAAGGACTGCCAGAGCTGGAGCCGAAGGAACCGCATTTTCATTTTGCGCGGCCGATGAAAGAAATTATCTTAAGGATATTGAAAGATTGATAGGACAAAGGATCGAAGTTATAGATCATGAATTTCATTCAGAAGCTGCTAAAAATGCAGTAGGTGCAGCTGCTAAACCCCCATCAAGAAACAGAAGATCATTTTCTAGAAATTCTAGACCTAGAAATAGGCCTAAACGCAGTTTTAGAAGAAGATAAATAAAATATTAGTGCACAGCATAACATTTCTAAACATTTATATATAAGTGAATCTATGATAGCGTCTATGGCAAAACCTACTCATGATATCAATCTTAAGCTCAGGGAAGAAAGACAGCTATTCAACAGTTTTGACCCTGCCCCCTTCCTAGAAAGAGATATAGATGATGACGCTGTAGAGTATATTGTTGATTCTGTCAAGGAACATTCATTAAAGCGAAAGATGAGGCTGATAATCTTTCTGCCCAAAGAAAGAAAGCATAAGGTCTCAGATGAAGAGATAATATCGGCTATTAATAATTATTTTAGTTATAACATCGACTTGATGAGGATAAAACTTAAGGATTTGCTAGCACAAGGAAGAACATCTCTGATGATAGGCATATTATTCTTGACATTTTGTTTAAGTGCATCTGAATTATCTGCATTGTACCTAAAAGGCATAGCTTCCAGGATTTTTGCAGAAGGCCTTATAATTGCAGGATGGGTAGCGATGTGGAAACCGATAAATCTATTCTTATATGAATGGTGGCCGATAAGCAAAGAGATAGCGATACGTAAAAAGATAAAAGATATGGTAATCAAGGTTAAAGAATATTGATTAGAATGAAAATTGAACATAAACACAACTTGCCGATAGATGTGACATATACCAGGATAAATAAATTATTACATGAACTGCAAGATCAATATTCTGATAAGATAAGCGATCCTCATAAGAGATGGAACTCAAGCCATACACAGATGGACTTCAGCATAGAGATCATGGGGTTTAAGACCTATGGTCAGATATATTTAAAAAAACATTTGGTTATCTTAGAAGGAAAACTTCCTTTTATGGCAATCATATTCAGCGGAAAGATTGAAAGTATGATTAAAGAAAAATTTGATGAATTGCTTTCTTGATTCCATACTCAGTTTATAGAGTTAATCTTGATCCGATCAGAGTTTAACTTTTTTCGGAATCTCTATACATTCATCACAATATAACCTGTCTTCTGGTATTACTGATTTACATTTTAAACAATTATTCATAATGATACACCTCCTATTTATCATTCCTTAAAAACTCACCCTATCCCTATCTTATCTGATTATATTAAAGAACAAAGGATGTCGACTATATAAAGGTTCTTATCGACTCACCTGATTAATAAATATTTTTAATCTTCAGATGGATAGATTTATAAAATAGTTGATTAAAATACGATAATGAGGTGATATTATGAGATCAGAAATAATAGAAAAATTAACAGCGTTGATCACTGCAGCGTTCGGACTGGTCGCTGCTTTAGCGTGGAACGATGCTATCAAAGCGCTGTTTGTAGGTCCGTGTGGTTCTGAAAATGCTGGGGCCCTTTGTAAACTTTCATCGGGTGGACCATGGGTCTATGCGATAATCGTCACTATACTTGCAGTGGTCGCAACTGTATGGATAGCTAAAGTTGCTGAAAAAGGTAGATAAAAACATTTAGATACATTTTTAAACTTTCATAAATTCAATAATTGGCTATGGATATCAAGATAGATAAAAAAGAGATATACATAGAACCAATTACCTCATGCAACCTAAAATGTAAGTTATGCTATGCTAATGTTATCAATGGAAAAGACTCTAAGATTATAGATAAGGTTGTTATTCTCGATTTTGTCAACAGATTCCTGGATTTTAAGAAGGATAATATTGAGATATATTGGTGTGGAAGTGGTGAGGTCTTTTTACATAAAGAATTTCCATCTATCATAAATGAGCTCAGTTCAGAAAGGATCGAACATACTATCATGACTAACGGAACAATAGACATATTAGATGAGTTCAACACACTAAGCAATATTAACCTAAGAGTTTCGATTGACGGCCCAAAAGAACATCATGAATGGAACAGAGGCTTAGGAACTTATGAAAAAAGCATCGACTTCTGCAAAAAAGCATTAAGATTGAATTGTAAGAGTCTTGAGATCAGGGCTCTTGTCACAAAAGATAATATCATGCTGCTTGAAGAATTTGAAAAAGACCTGTTCAGTAGGATTGGAAAAAAGATAGACTTGCAGATTATACCTCCTTACTCTTCAAAAGATATCAATAAAATAAACACGCTCTCCATCAAAAAAAGTATAAGTGAAGAAGCAGACAAAAAAGTTATACCTATGGATAAGATAGAAGATATGCTCAGGTCAAAATATGGTGAAAAATATGGCAATCTGGAGCACAGATCAGATATTGTGCTCAGCACTTGCGTCATGTGCCATGGTGTATTCAGCTGTTGTGAAGGCATATTCAGGATAGGTAATTTTAATTCCGGGATAGAAGAATTAGAGAAAAATCTTACAAATTCAGATATAAAATGCAGATCATGCAGTTTGTTTGGAAAGTGTTAGTTTATTCACCTAAGCTCAACATAATCTTTTTTAGAAAGCTCTTTCTCCATCATGCGATAAAATGGGTCTTTTTTTGGGTTTTTTTCAAAGCCAAATTCTACAAACCTATATAATATCTCAATCATAGTATCTGCAGGAACCCTGCCTTCGTTCTTCCATTTTACTTCCATAGGATACATTAACAAAGAAAGGTAGGTTACTGGCTCTGTAGCTGGAGGTAAAATAGGTTGTATATAATTAAAAACAAGCTCCCTACATCCTTTTACCCTCCATAATCTTAAACGCAATCTGGGATCGACCGAATCATTAGCTATTTGTTCAGAAGTCATCTTAGCTGGATTATTTACCTCAACTATTAACCCGACAAGATCTTTATATCCTGTCATCTGAGCATCTCTATAGATTATACCCACCATATAATCAAGTAATATACTAAATCCCTTTAAACGGTGCTCTTTAAAAGCAAACATAAACCAACATATTGCAAAAGATATGTCACTATTACATCCAACAAAATCAAATATAAACCCGCCTACAGGCTGATTGCCACACATTAGAACAAGAATATGTGATATCGCATTATGCTTATGGAATTTATATCTTCTATTGACATAACTTACAAATGTATCGAACTCTTCTCTTTCATCTGGATCTGGAAATAAGCTTACATAACATTCATTATACATTCGCTTGAATAACCATGTATCTGCAGGGGGAAAGATTTCATGAATATAATAAGGACCTTTTGTCTCTGGCCCCTTTTTCTTATCAAGTGATTTTACATTATCAATTATATTTACTAATGTCCTACCTATATTTTTTTCAACATCCAGTTCATCCTTAAACAATATGAATAGAGTAGTATGTTTTCTTAAATCAGAAACAACACGCCCTAAATCTTCAGAATGATTCTTTAAATACCTCTTTTGTTGGTCGATGATATGTTGAAATATGCGACAATTATCCTTAAATATATGTAATTGTGTTTTAATGTTGAGTATCAATTCATCATACTCTAACTGATATTTTGTCTTTTTTAATCTTGAATATGATTCTAAAAGTTCTCTGATAAGTTTTTCCTCAGTGAGTTCAAGTGACAAACATTTATTGATTTTTAGACCTAGTATACTATTACACTCTTTGATATTATTCAATAATTTTTTTATCTTAGCAAGTTTTCCCCTTCCCATAAAACAACAATCTGTTCTACAATAGATATCTTTTCAGAATGTATCTTCACAAATTCCCCTATAATGCCCATACTTTTCTTAATATCTATATCTAAAGAAGAAATATCGTTCATAAACCTCTGGAACATTGGCACATAGTTTTGTTGCATATTGTAAAATATGTTTATCCCATTAATATAATTATCGATTACAATAGATCATCTAGCCATGTACATGTGATGGACCATACATCGTCACCAATAAGACGATCAACACTCCGACGAGTATAGCAAATATATGCACCAGCGAATCCTTCATCTTACAGTGCCTATGCAGCTGAGGCAATAAATTAGATGCTGCGATATACAAAAAATTTCCAGCTGCAAAAGGAAGTATAACATGAGTAAATCCATCCACCCTATCTATCAATATTATTCCTGCAATAGTCCCTATGATGGCGGTGGCAGCAGATAAAAAATTAAAGATTAAAGCCTTTTTCTTAGACATACCAGAATAGAGCAATACTCCAAAATCAGCGATTTCCTGAGGGATCTCATGAAATATTATCGATATTGTAGCAGCGATACCAAGTGTAAGATTGACAGAATAAGCTCCTGCAATAACTAATCCGTCTATAAAATTATGGATTCCGTCGCCTATAAGATTGACTGGAGCAAGATTATACGCATGTCCATGGCCGCAATCTCCATCTTCACATTTTTTTTCATGATGCCAATGGACAAATTTCTCAAGGACAAACATAAGCAAAAATCCAAGTAGAATATAAAGAGCAGCATTAAGATCATATCCATGCTCAACAATCTCCGGAAAGAAATCCATGAAAACAGTGCTCAACAAGACACCCACAGATACGCTTAAGAGAAATAATAATGATTTATCAGAAACTTTTTTCTTGATCAGAAAAGGTATAGCAAATATTACAGATACTAATGACACGATCACGACGCTAAATAACGCATATGTAATATTCATAACATAGGTATGCTTCATATATTTAAATATGTTACTAAAAAAGTATTAGAGATTGTTTGTAAAAAGAATGAGTGATGATTAAAAAAAAATAAAAAGAAAAAAAGAAAGTTATGTTGTTTTCACAACAAACTTATTTCTTTTTCTTACCTTTTTTTGCTTTTGCTTTTGTTTTTTTAGCTTTTGCCTTTGGTTTTGCCTTTGGCTTAGCTTTTGTTTTTTTCTTGGCCATGTGACCACCTCTTTACTTATGTTATTCTAACTTAAAACAAAGTGATATATTAATCTTTCTATAATTTACCCATAATTTAAGAAAAATTTTATTAAAAAAATTTAGAAAAATAAAATTTAAAAAAATATTTTCAATCAAAAATTTTGCTCCATTCCCTTTTTTCTCTGTCTTGCCAGTCTTTTTTATGATAGACATAACTCACGATCAAAGGCAGCACAGATGTAGCTTCAGCATAGACCATCTGCTCAAAAACAGTATCAACTTTTCCCCATGAAGCTGCTTCTTTAAGTGTTGAGCTTGAACATGCTCCATCTCTCACGTCGGCAACTGTTATCTGCACCGCATACTTATGCACATCCACTTCCTTGCCTAAAACTTCAGCGCATACCACAGTATCCTGTGCAAAATTTTTAGGGACTCCTCCTCCGATCATAAACAATCCTGAGGTGTTGGCTTGCATCTTTATTTCAGTAAGTTCTCTAAAATCTTTTACTGAATCTATAGACATATGATTTTCTTTATTTTCTACCTGATGCAGTACAAGACCAAATCCTGCGCTCGAATCTGAAAAAGCTGGACAGAAGATAGGAACATTATTTTCATATGCTGTCTGCACCAATGAATCTTTCTTCTTTGAATTCTCGACAAGATATTTTCCCATCTCTTTTATGAACTCCCTTGATGAATAAGGTCTTGGCTCTAATGAATCAGCGATCTTCTTGATTGTAGTATCACATTCCTGCAATTGTGCTTCATCAATGAAGGTATCATATATCCTGTCGATATAAAGCCCCCTTAATTCCTTATCATCTACATTAGGTGTACCTTTATAATGTTTAAATCCCAACGCTTCAAAAAAATCCATGTCCACTATAGAAGCACCTGTTGCGACGATCGCATCCACCATCTTATTTTTTACCATGTCCACATATATCTGCATACAACCTGCTGCACTTGTGCTTCCTGCCAGTGTCAGTATTACAGTGCAATCTTTATCTCTCAACATCCTGTTCAGTATCTCTGCTGCTCTTGCAGTATCTCTGCTTGTAAAAGACATGTCTGCCATAGCTTCTATTATCTTTGTAGAATCAAATGATTTTATATCTATGTGCTTGATCTCTTCTTTTAAACAATCTTCTTTTTTCATTTTTTACCCCCGAATTTATAGCTTAATATCTTATAGATTAATTTTGCAGCAAGAAAATCTGGCGATTTGTTATTTTTGTTAGGGCATAATTCAACAACATCCATCCCCACCAACTCTTTTTTTCTGATAACTTCCTTCAAAAGATCAATCACTTCATACCATAGCAATCCGCCAGGCTCTGGCGTTCCGGTAGAAGGCATGATAGAAGGATCAAATACATCCAGATCTATAGTCACATAAACATTATCAGACAACAACCCAACAACCTCTTTGATCCAGTCTTTGTTCCTTTGTATATCTTCTGCAAAAAAGATCCTGCCCTTATCAATATTTTTGAACTCAGATATGTCCATGCTCCTTATCCCTACCTGGACAATAGGGCATAATTCTTTTGCACGGGCCATGACACATGCATGATTATATTTTGATCCATGATAATTTTCTCTAAGATCAGAATGTGCATCAAGCTGCAGCACAGAGATATTATCATATTTATGACAATGTGCTTTTATCGCACCTATACTTACAGAATGCTCTCCTCCAATAACAACTGTAAACTTGTCTTGGCCGATAAACTCACTAACTTTCTTTTCCACCATGTCTGAAAGCTTTTCAGGAATCACATCCTCAGCAATTGGGCTGTCTGTAAATATTCCTTTTTTATAAACCTCTGAATTGGTCTCTATATCAAATAACTCCATATTAGCAGAAGCATCTATAATAGCTTTCGGGCCTTTGTCAGCTCCCTTTATCCATGTGCTCGTTGCATCGTATGGTACAGGCAATACTACTATCTTAGAGGTCTTGATATTACAAAATTCAGCAGGAATATCTCCATAGATCATTTTATTCTGGGGTAAATGTAGTTTGTAAAACATAAAGCTACTATAGAAGTACCATATCTCTTCTTAGGAACAAGACTTTGAGAAATTATGTTGATATTTTTTAGGTTATATTTCTCAGAATAGCCATTAGTATATAATTCATTTAAGCTCTGCTTTAATTCAGTGATAGCTTTTGCCTCTTCCTTAGGCCCATTATATTCACAGACCAAACCCCCATATTTCTTGTTGGTTTTTTTGTCATATAACCATCCAAAGATTATAGCTGCTGTAGCTCTCTCGCCTTTATTGCTGTTCGATACAGCCATGATTGTTTCCATCACAGAACCATGTACAAGTCTGTTAGGTCTTTCAACTATATTGGCTATTTTTGGAAGAATTGATGAGTAAGTCATTATGTTACACATCTCGATGCCTGCATCCCTCAATGCGAGATGATAAGAACCAGCATGAATTGTAATCTCACTCTCACCTTTACCCTTAGTAATAAAGAAATCTTTTGGGATTCTGTTCCCATAAAGGGTGTTGGTGCCTTTATTTTTACTTATGTCAAATAGGTTCATTTTCACCCCATTTTAGAATTAGAGTGTTCTTTACTATACTATCTAGAAAAAACATCCTATCTATATACCGATTGTTTGTTTGGATAAGTTTGTGCATTTGCGTATTACGATATATATCCTCTCCTGAGTAAAAAAGTTAAATTAAATAACTAGTATTTAAATTTATTCTTTTGAGATTTATTTTGACTTTGTGATAGAGGACAAAATCCAAAATTGCCGTATAAAGATGAATTTTTTTTAGAAAATTATTTTAAATAGAAAACTTTAAATATGTGCTATGCTACCATTTCACAGGTTAAACTATTGGAGGGGTTTTAAATGGCAGGATTTTTATCAAAATTAAAAGAAAGGCTTAGTCCAAGCTCAGGTGTTTTGGATGAGGCAGAGGAAGAAGGTTATGTTGAATTAGGAACAGGCGATGCTGAAGAAAGGTCAAAAATTGTTGTAAGGCCCTATGTTCTACAGGATTTTGAGCATATCAAACCGATATTAGATTCATTAAGGGCTGGTCATACGATTGCATTGATCAATATAAAACCATTAAAAGATAAAGACCTGGTCGAATTAAAGAGAGCTATCAACAAGATCAAAAAGACATGTGATGCTATCGATGGAGATATCGCTGGGTTTGGCGAGGATTGGATTGCAGCTGTTCCGAGCTTTGCACATATCCATAGGCATCATGAAAAACCTACCCAGGAAAAAGCAAAAAATGTTCCAGAAGTCACAGAATATAGCGAAGACAGGGAATTTGAATAATTCCCATTTATTAAATTCATATTAGAATATAGAATAGAAACATATTTATATTATAAACCTAAAGATCATTCTTATGGTATATTTCAGCCAGTTAAAAAACAGAAATGTATACGATTCTAAAGGTGAACTCATAGGTAAACTTTTCGATTTGGTCTTTAT
The DNA here is from genome assembly GCA_043826105.1 of Nanobdellota archaeon. Lineage (GTDB taxonomy): Archaea > Nanobdellota > Nanobdellia > Woesearchaeales > DATDXC01 > JBDRQV01. The sequence continues at coordinate 11,643 of JBDRQV010000176.1, forward strand.
CGACGGAAAAGAATATGCTGAAATAGACCACATTATATACATCGATGAAGATAAGTATAAAAAAAAGATAAGCTGGGATTTTGTCAGAGAGATTAAAGAAGGAAATAAAAATGATAATATCACGATACATCTTAACTCACCGATAGGGGATATAACTCCTTTTTTCATAAAAAAAGAAGAAAGTTTGGTCGGCGATATTCTTGACAAACAAGTTATAGACGTCAATGGAGTTAAGGTAGTTAGGATAAATGATATAGTTCTCGGAAAAGTAATTAAGAAATTATGTATTGTAGGGGTATCTGTAGGTGCAGGAAGTTTTGTCAGAAGATTAGGTATATTTAAGTCAAAAAAGATAAATGACAGGATGATCCCTTGGAAATCTGTAGAGAGATTAGAGCCTGAGTTGCATGATCTCCACCTTAAGATCCAAAAAGACAAGATAGCAGACCTGCATCCTGAAGATATAGCCGATATAATGGAAGATCTGACCCATACAGAAAGGATATTGATATTCAATTCACTGACAAAAAGAAAAGCTGCAAAGACATTGATAGAAGCAGAAGAAGAGATACAAGATTCTTTTTTAAAAAGTTTTAAGATGAAAAAGATCAAGGATCTTCTTGAAGATATCCCTACTGATCAGGCAGCAGATATAATGAGCCTTATGCCCCAAAGCAGACAAAATCAACTGCTTAAGTCGATGAAAAAAGAGATCTCTTCTAAGATCCATGATATATTAGAATATTACCCAGAGTCTATCGGCTCAATAATGAAGACAGAATTTATTGCTATACCTAAAGATTATACAGCTCAACAGACAATAAGTATGTTAAGAAAGATGGAGCATCATGCTGCTTCTCAATACAATATTTATGTAGTAGATAAAAAGGACCATCTGATCGGCTTCTTATCGAGCAGATCATTGATCATCTCTAAGCCTGAAAAAAAGATCAACGATATAATGGCCCATAAAGTTATCACTGTAAGAGACCATAGCGCAAAAGAAACAGCAGCCAGATTGATGGCCAGATATGACCTGTTTATCATACCTGTTATAGATAAAGACGGAAGACTTGTCGGAATTGTCAAATCTGACGATATACTTGAAGAGTATATTCCCGAGAGGTTAAAGAGAGAGAAATTCCTGCCCTCGAGATTGAAAAAACAATAAAATGAATTCTCCTAAATTTAGTTGGAAAAAGATTGCATTCATATTAAGTATAATAGGTCCGGGGATAATAACCTCTGCAGTTGACAATGATGCTGGAGGCATAGCCACCTATTCTATAGCTGGAGCCCATTTTGGTTATTCATTGTTATGGACCCTTATACCCATTACTATCCTGCTCATCATAGTACAGGAGATGGTCGCCCGTATGGGGGCAGTAACTGGAAAAGGATTAGCTGACTTGATAAGAGAAAATTTTGGGATAAAGATAACCTTCTTTATTATGATTGGCCTGATAATAGCCAATCTCTTCATTACAGTATCAGAATTTGCAGGTATTGCTGCTGCTGGACAGATATTCGGCCTGAGTAAATATATCTTGGTTCCACTTGCCGCATTATTGGTATGGTTCCTCATATTAAAACTGAATTATAAAGTACTGGAAAGAGTTTTTCTGTTCTTAGTTCTGTTCTACATAGCTTACATAGTATCTGGTTTTATGACAAAACCTGACTGGGGCACTGTATTAAAAGAATTGGTAGTTCCCCATATACAATTTACTCAGCCTTATTTCTTCTTATTGATAGCGATTATAGGTACTACTATCACACCTTGGATGCAGTTCTATCTTCAGTCTGCAATAGTCGAAAAAGGGATAAGAAAAGCAGAATACAAATATTCAAAATGGGATGTCATCATCGGGTCGATAACTACAGATGTTGTCTCATTCTTCATAATAATCACATGCGCCGCAGTTCTTTTTACCAATAACATCAGGATCGAAGGAGCTGCAAACGCTGCTTATGCTCTGCAGCCTTTAGCAGGACAATATGCTTCATTATTATTTATGCTTGGATTTTTTTGTGCTGCATTATTTGGTGCATTTATCCTCCCATTATCCACCTCATTCTATGTTTGTGAAGCATTTGGATGGGAATCAGGAGTCAATAAGAAATTCAAAGATGCAAAAAATTTCTATACATTATTAGGCTTGATAATATTTATTTCAGCTGCGATCATCTTGATCCCAAAGATCAATCTATTCTCAATAATTTTATTATCTCAGTTCATAAACGGGATAATCCTGCCAGCTATACTGATTGCAATATTGATATTGGTCAATAAGAAATCTCTGATGGGTGATTATGTCAATAACAGATGGTACAATGCGATTGCATGGACAGGATGCGTATTAGTTATGTTATGCACTATAATCATGCTGGGAACTACATTTATAGGTGCCTGATAATTCCCAAATCTTTTTAAACTAAACTTCATTCTCAATAGTCATGAAAAATAAAGAATATGTCCATATCTTTACCACAACCGACTACTCCTCAGCAAAAGACATATTATTATCAGGTTCATTCACAGAACCTACTCACTCAGCGATGATGTGCCGGCTATTGACCCAGCCAAAAGAATTGTCTGATAGATCTGTTCCGATTGACGCTTTTCTCTTAACTGATAGATATGATGGTTTGTTTGATCTAGTCAGAAGATATCATGACCTTACTCATGAGTTTCCAAATGCATGTATACGGGCGGATGTAAAAGATTTAGAAGACATAGATATCCATGTTAAAGACAATCCATTGGTCTCTGCTTTAAGCAGGCTGGAGAATGTTGCCGTTATCGAATCATCTGGATTAGCTTATGAAAGTTCCATATTAGAAGGAAGATGGAAACGCCGAATAGCAGACGCAACTATGGCAAGAGCAAGTTCTCGTGACATCAATAATGCTTATATCTCTGAATTTGCACCTGGTCTTTATTGTATAGGCAATCATGAAAAACCACACTATATCTTCTTTGATAATAACCTATGGGAATTATCTTCTGAAACAACAGACAGGCAAAAACAGTTTGTTAATCAACAGGGTAAAACACCATTGACTTCAATGTTGATAATGGGCTTCGATACTCCCGTATATAATAAAGAAAGTGCATTGGAACTGGCAAAAAAACATCTAAAGCCTAAGAAAAAGATACTTTTTGGTCAGCTAAAACATGCCCAAGCAGAATAAGGCTAAACGATTAAATATTTCTTTTTAGATATTCTTTTAGCATATGTATCTGTCCGACAAGATCTGGTTTTAGACCATGTTCTTCTAATGATCTTATAGCATTTCTTGCCATCCCGCTCTCGTATTTATGTTGACCCGAAATACATTGTTTCTGCTCAAGCTGTACAATAACTTTTCCATTGTTTCTCTTTATAGCTAAGGCACCTTCAGCCCCATCTATACCTCTTCCGCTTAATATAATACCTATGCACCTGAATTTATAATGATCAGCTGCCTGGCTCATAACATAATCAGCCATCTGATAATCTGACCTATTTATTATTAGAGTATCATCATCTTCAAAATAAAAAGTTGGCCTGCTCCAACCACCCCTAGGATGATATCCATATACATATATATTTCCAGGTTCTAATGTTTCAGACAAGACAAATGAATCAACTTTCCTTCCCTTTCTCTTAATGTCCTCGACTATCTCCTCTTCATCGATATGTGGTGCCAATATGATTGCGCTTCTTCTGGGAGTTAAATCTAAGTGAATTACAGCTTCTCTTCCGCCACGAGAACAAGCGATTACAACAACATGATCTAGAGTCATTGCCAATAAGAATCTTGATTTATTTATAAATATTGACGATATAAATAATTTTATAAATGGATATTAATTTCTGTCAGCCTATGAATGATTTGATTAAGATATATACCACATTAGAATTCCATGAATTATTAGATTATTTTAATCAGCAATGGAAAGAAGCGCAACCAGACCATAAGCTGCCTGTAGATAAGTCATTTTACCTGCCTGAATTAGCGCCTGCCAAAATATCTGTTGCTAACTTAACTCCTCCATATTCTGGTTTTTTTGATCATTCCAGCATAAGCAAAGCACATAAATTAACACATGATAAGGATGATCGATTGCCTGATTCAGTTGTCCTGGTATCAGATGATGATTTAAGCAGGCTTGCAGAAAGAAGGATTAGACCACAAGATGGTACGACCCCCACATTAGATATATTGGCTGATTTAGAGAATGCTGTAGCAGTAGATTCATTAGGCAATGCATATATGGGCTCAGAATTTAATACAAGATGGACAGATCGCCTGAACTTCGCAGATGCTCTTGTCAGATATGCTCAGCAAAATGGTAGAACTGTGGACGAATTATATGAATTAGCACCGAGTGTTCTTTTGATAAAGGCTGCTGAACAGTATTATATCTTTTTTGACAGCAGAAAATGGGCTACAGATTCAGGATATAATAATATATCTTGTCTTAATCATCCAGCATCACAAGATCGA
>JBDRQV010000177.1:0-4665 GCA_043826105.1 Nanobdellota archaeon
AACAAATGACTCCATCTACATAATAACAGAATACAATTACTCTTCAACAGGAGATTATGCAATAACTGCAACAGGCATAAACGGAACAAACCAGGATTCAGAAAGCATTGAAATAGATGTTGAAGATGTAGAAACATCAAACTTAACAATATTGAACCAAAGCTCAACAAAGACAATATTTGAGTTTTTCATAACCAATTACTTAACATCAGCTTTAAATCAAGTATATTTCAGCTTTGATCCTGGAGATAATAACATAATAAATGCTACAACTAATGCAACTTTAGACCCAGATGAAAGTCTATTTGTCTATTTTGAATATAACTATTCATCACCTGGAACTTATTATCCAAATGTAACTTCAATAAATGGAACATTGATTGATTCACAGAACATATCTGTTACTGTAACCTAAGGAGGGGATAAAAAATGAAGAAAAATGTAATATTAGCATGTATAATCGCTCTAGCACTAATAACTACTGCTATTGCCCAGACAAATAAGATAAGCCTGACAGAGGTAAAAGACTGCAAGACAATAGAATGGCAGACAGATGAGCCAGTCTATGGTACTTGTACACAAGAAACACTACAAACTGTCTGTACAGATGAGCCAAAGAATGAGAGCTGTCAGCAGCAAACATTATCTAAAGAATACAGCTGCCAGACAGGCACAAAAACAGTACAACACAGCAAAGAAGTCTGTGAGCCAAAAGCTATTGAGATAACTAAAGAATTTAATGATATTATAACAGAAAAAGGAAGGATAAATTTCAAAGGATGGGGTAAGTGCACTTATGAAGATTCTGCCATAATATGTGACAGCCAGTATGATGGCAACAATGACGGCATCTGTCAATCAGGAGAAAGTTGTATCAAGTTTGTAATAACAGCTAATGGCGTAAAGAGATATGTGAAAAACTCAAGAGATGACTTTGTAGAAGAAGATTCAAGCTTCTTCCTTGAGAAGCTTGAATATGAGGTGGAAAAATGAGAAAGATAATACTTTCTGGATTTATACTGATTATATTGAGTGGTGTGGCCTTAGCATTAGAGACTCCATATTGGGAATTTGAATTTGAACAAGGAGCTAGATCTATTTCAACAGGTTTGGAAACTTGGAGTTGGATAAACAATACTGTAGATGAGTTTTGTATTGCACTTTCTGGAGAAGGTTTTTGTGAGACCAATAGCGGATATTACTCCAATACCAGTAAAACTTTTCCAACTGATGAAAATACTATAATATTTGCAATCTTTACAGGGACTAATTGGGATGATAGTTCTAAATTTTATTTTGGAGGTATAAACACATGGCAACAATATTTTCTAATTGATGATGCAACAAACAATTGGAGATATAGGTACTATGTAGATAGTTCTCATGATTGTAACTTGTATGGCAATAAGACTATGGGCGATAATCAATGGTGGTTATTTGCCATAACTCATTCCAACACACCAGTTATTAATATGTTTGTTAATGGTACTCCAACAGGTGGTATCACCCATATTGCCAGTTCTTCTAGTGATTGTGGTTCAGCTAACCACCATAATGGTGACCCACTTTATATTGGCAGATTAAGTGCAGCTAATCAGTTTCCTGTCGGTGCAATAATAGACTCATTTAAAGTATATGGAAGTGTGTTATCTGAAGCTCAAATAGAAGCCGAATGGGCAAATATAGTTAATAGTGAAGAAGACACAACTCCACCAGTTGTTTCAGATGTCAATTGCACATCCGTCCTTCCAGATGGGGATAGCGTAAGCCCATATACCACATATGACACAACACCGACATTTAGCTTTACAACAGATGAAAAGGCGTACTGTAGGATTGGCGATGAAGATCAAAACTACACTACTATGGGTGATTCAAGAAATTGCAGTACTGGAGAAGGAAATACAAGCCATGTATGTTCAATTATAGTAGAGGATGAATTATACATTCCTACAGATTATGCATATATAGCTTGTACAGATGCAAATGGTAATGAAAACATTACAAGCTCTAAGATATTATTGATGGACATAACTGATTTAGAGACTAATACTAGTAAAGCCATAGACTTAGGTATTCAATCTAGTACAATATGGCCTACAACAGTCCATAATAGCCAGCAGATATACTTAAGAGATATAGATAATAATCAACTATTGACAACTGTAGACAGAGTAGCAGTATTCAATAGCCAAAGATGGTTATTAAATTATGTTGTAGACAGCAGCTTGCTTGGCTTGTTTAACATAACTCCTGTAATCTATGCATTAGATATGACTAACATATCTCTTACACAGATAGAAAACCAAGTATCTGGATTGATAAACCTGACTAAGAGTTAGGATTGAATTTGTGTTGATTGTTTTATTTAACTAAAATGCAATCTTCAAAATAAAGGAAAACCAGTTTTCCTCTAGATTTGCATATTAGTGTAACTTCATCACCAATATCTAAATTAATTACTTTGTTTTTTTCAGAAGATCTCATTTCTGCATTAATTTCTGGTACTATAGAGTTAGTGCCCATTTGTATGTATATCTTATCTAATATTCCTTTTTTTATTCCTAAAATTGTTCCACCGAACTCAAGATATTCTCCCTTATATTTTTCATCAGCCCTAACTTCATTACTATCATACTCAGATATTAGTTCATAAATATCTACTTTTCTTGCGTCAATAATGTTTTGGGATTCTGGGATACTGACTTGTTTATTTGATATGGGTTCTTCTTTAATTGGGCCCGTTGTTTGCTCCGAGGGCGGACTGATTAATGCAAAGCCAAAAATAAATAATGTAAAAATGATTAGAAATTTTATTAATACATGAAATTTCTTATTAAAAATTCCTTCAACAATTTTTCCAAATGGTGGAAGAGCGACTACTCCTGATAGTATAACCATTAATGAACCTAGAATATTATCGGAAATACTCACAAATCCGATTAAAATGAATAAGATTCCCATTATCCATAATAAGAAAGATGAGACATTAATTCTTTTTTTCATTTTCTATCCCTATTTATTATTTTGACAAAGAGAAACAACCAATATTATAAAACTGGTTATTGTTCCACCTATCCATATAACCCACTGTATGATACTCAAGGTCAAAATAAGATTGGTTGATAATACTGTAGACTTAGTTATCATACCATAAATAAAGCTAGATATGAAATTTATTAGGATAGGCATAACTAAACATGATAAAAATACTGTTCCAGCAATCTTCATAGTTTTCTTATTGACCATCTAAGTTCACTTATATCCACAATATTGTGGAATATTACTATATAAATGTTTCCACAATATTGTTGTATGGGCAAAAGAACAGTTCAAGAAATTAGAAAGAATATATTGCAAATATTAATGGATGGTAAGTATCATTCTTATGGCGATCTGGAAAGAAAGGTCAATACAAATTGGCAAACCATTAGAAATCACTGTAAAGACTTAGAATTATTTAAAGCAGTAACTATTTCTGACAGTGGTATTAAGATAACAGATCAGGGTAAAAAGATAAAAGAAGAATTGACTAACCAAGATTAATAATGTGCTCACTTATCTTAAGAAATTCATCTATATCTTTATTATCTTTGATTTTAGAAAATAACTTTTTGCTTTGCAAATTTAGGAAAAGTGCTTTTTCTTGATCATAAACTTTCTTTAGACCAGAGCCATTTCTAAGCAGTTCCGTAGCCATTAGGAGCCTCTCAGAGCAGATTTTGTTAGCATGCTGTTCATTTGCTTTGATTCCATGAAAGCACAATTCTGTGGCTCTAAATGGACATGTAGAACAGTTGAAGAGTTCAAACAGGACTGAATTTTTATATGGGTTTATTCCTGTCCCAGAACGGATTTTACCTGCTTTTCTTTTCAATGATTTATAGTGTAGACTTCTAGTACTTCCTGCCATTTTTCTTTGTATTATCGAATGGTATTCTTACTATCCCGATAGGAATAAAAATTGAGATAGTTATTATGTTGATAATAATGGTTTATTTATGGGATATTTAGCTAAGTGCTCATCTAAATCAACTTCTGTAATATTATTTTCCATGCAATATTTTCTTAGTCCCAATACTATCTTTATTTTTTTAATAGAATCAATACCATGTACTTCGTACTCTGGAACTGGTTTTACACTTTGGTCTAGATCATGTAGCCTACTTTTGTACTTAAATCCTAATTTAACTGCTATGGATGCTAGTGGATCATTCATTATAGCTTTGCTACAATCTAGTATAGTATAGATATCTGATATATAGATATTATCTGCAGCCAATGTTTCTCTAGCTTGCCAGAATTTATGAAAAAGTACAGTATCATATAACTCTTCTAAGGGGAGGTTTGTAGGAGGGCACACCCTCTTACAGACATCATATACAATATAGAATGGAAGTAAATGTATATCCACAGTATTTGAATCGGGATACAGATTGATAGTGCCTAATGAACTATATTTATGGGTATGACAAACTCTGTTTTTTGGTTGATACCTCTTGTACTTTTCTTTTGGAAAATTATTCCAATCTATTGCATTTATCTTTGTAACTATTGTTAGATTATGTACTCTGAGCAAACAGATTGAGTTTTGAGATAAGATATTGTTGCATTTTTCAGATAGAGTCAGCAACTTTAAGATTTCTTCTTTTTTATTTCTATTTA
>JBDRQV010000178.1:0-3093 GCA_043826105.1 Nanobdellota archaeon
AGCACTTAATGCTTGCCATTTATCTTGTATCACCGTAGATATCTTCTGTACACTCTGACCATCATACCAATAACATCCATATCTATTAGCAAAGAACAGACCAAACTCAGTAACTACAAATCCTTGTTTAGAATCACAACCTACACCATCATACATATCTTCTATGTAGAATCCTTCTGGATTAATACGTAACATTTTATTATTATCAAAAGCATATAATCTGCCATTGAAAGCAACTAAAGCTTTAGGAACAAATGTTAGTATAAGTGAATCATTAACCCAATCGAACATATCGTAACGTGAAACCTTACTTCTAAACAACATGTGAGATGCATCATCTAATTCTGGATGATAACAATTACCAACAAAATGATATCCATTCAACTGGGCACTTAGCCCATATCCTACGAAGGTATTATCTAAAGTTTCTGTAATGCCAGAGCTTGCTTCATAAGAAGCTCCGTATACTCCATTATCTTCAAAGTTACGTGTTGCGATTTTTGATACACCAGTTGATTCTATACATCTCCATTTCCCACCAGTAATTAGAAAAGATTTGACTAATCTAAAAAATGTCGATGGCTCGCTTGCGCTAGAATCACTTTCCGCCATATAAACATTTACTCCAGTAACTCGTTTATTTAACGGCAAAGCACTTGTCCAGTTTACATAGAATGTAATTTGATTCAGTAATGCATTCCCCACAGGAGTCAAAGCTTTGTCTGGATCATAGTTGATTGGAGTTTCTTGTGCCCCATCATACATTAAACTAACACCATAATAATATTTTTTAGTAGTGGTAAATGTTGTACCAGTACCAGATAATGCATGAGAGAACGTAAAAGTATTCGTCGTATCACCCATATAATTATCGATCTTAGCCTCGGCTATTAATAAAGCTTCTGTAGGATGTGTAAGGAAAATCTTCCATTGGTCTCCCGCTGTATGCCCATATTCTTTGTCAAAGAAAACGATAATATTATAACCATCCTGGCCATAACTTCCTGAATTTAACGTGTATTCCTTATTTTTTTTAATATAGATTTCACTACTCCAGTTGATATCATCATTGGAGAATTTAAAAGAGTCAGTTGTCCCCTCCCTGTATTTAATATTGCCACCACTTGCAGCATAATTTGTACCTATAACAGTAATATCAAATGTGTTAGCAGTAATATTGGCAGCGGTATATGTCCCATCAAAATTAACAGACCTAGTATCACCTCCATAAGGCACTTCATGTTGACTATCAGAGATTACAACTGATTCGCCCAAGGTTACTGTATGCTCTGCATGCGTAATGGTTATCACGCTCGCAGTACGAACCCATGAAGTAGCCGTCTTTAATGTCCCTGCCGCCGTCAAAATCTTTACATACACAAGAACAGTACCAGTATTAGTTCTCGAACTTAAATCTACATTCAATGAATCTGGTGTAGAAGTTAGACCACTATAATATGCTTTACCATTAAAGACATCATTAGTTATCCACCCTACGTAATGTGGACTACCATCACCAGTCAATCCTGTATTAGCACCTATCCTAGCTTCCTTGCCCTCTACCATGACCGATTTGCCATCAGCCGTACTCGTAGTTTCCCCTAGAGTCCCATAAAAATCAGTTACAACTCTAATATCCGTGTCATCAACACCTATCAAATCTCTTTTACCATTAGTACGTTCTATCCATCCAAACATCTTACTTCTTTTGCCATAGGTAGCATGTTTAGTAGCTATATTTTTAGCCCCCGCTAATTTACCATTAACATTAGGGTCTAAGTTTTGTGTACCATCAGCACCTGCATCAACAGGGATATCCCTATCATCTGCATTAGTGATTAAGCCTGTATGAAAGTTTCTTATATCTAATACTTCTCTTGGCATTATTTCTTTTTCCTTAAATCTATCTGTCCCTTTATCGTTACAGGGTCTGTGATTGTATCTATAAATCTACGCAAGAAACCTGTTGCTCCAGTTGTCGGTACAAACATCGTCCCTTTCTCCCCTTTGTTGATTGCAAAATCCCATTTGTCATAATAATTATACGTACTATCGCCCATGTCTTGAGAATCAAAATCGCCCATTACTTCATCATATCGTTTCTTATACCATTTGTAATTCTCTTCCAATCTAGCCTTGTATTCGTTATCGAAAGAATAACTACCATCAGCATTTTTGACATACTGATCTGCGTCATACCTAGGCTCTAACCCAAACATCTTGCGATATGGCAAATCTCTAGCCTTCATTATATTAAGTGGCCTATACTCTCTTTCATATTCAGATTCAAGACCGATATAACTCGGCTTGTCATCTATAATAGCTCGTATACTTTTTTTAATATTTTTCTTATTACTAAAAGCATTAGCTAATTGATTGAGTTTGTTAGTATATCCCACAGGTGGCAAAACATTTGTAACTACTCTGCCTACTCCTCTTTGTACCACTCCCCGCAACAAAGAACCAACTTTTGCACCCAAAGGATTTAGAGGACCCATTAAGTATTCATATGGAGGGACAGCATTACTTATTTCCTGACTCTTCTTGTATGCTTCTATTGCCTCGATACCCTCTCTCTTCTTTTTCTTTTCTTGATACCTATTGAATTGATTAAGCAAGTCTTCAACACCAGTCTTGTCACCCAATTCGGCTACTTCTCGTACCAAGAAGCCAGAATTCGTATTTTTTAATCTAACTTTATCTGGCATTGTTTACCTAAATATTGCTAATAAAGTTGCACCTACAGTTCCATAAAACCATAGGTTTTTATAAAATGGTTTATCTACTTCTATTATCGTTTCTTTATAAACAGTTTTAACTGAATCTAGGCTCCGTACATCGCTTCTAAGGTCTATTTGTATTAGAGTCGATGGATGTATCGGAATCTGAGAAATAATGTCTACACGAGCTCGTATGGAGCTCACAGAGTCATTCATAGTAGTATCTAGTGAAGCTATATACAGATAATCACCATTAACTGCATATAAAGAGTCAATTGCATATCGTTTAGCTTCGTTCCATAGACTATCTATGTTGACCTTTTCCTTAATCTTAATCACTGAAGGTTTCAGTTCTGCTCTAAGTTTAGCTTTC
>JBDRQV010000179.1:0-3381 GCA_043826105.1 Nanobdellota archaeon
CTACAACTAATGCAACTTTAGATCCAGATGAAAGCATATTTGTCTATTTTGAATATAATTACTCATCTTCAGGAACTTATTATCCAAATGTAACTTCAATCAATGGAACATTGATTGATTCACAGAACATATCTGTTACCATAACCTAAGGAGGGGATAAAAAATGAAGAAAAAAACAATAATCTTTGCATGTATAATCGCTCTAGCACTAATAACTACTGCTATTGCCCAGACAAATAAGATAAGCCTGACAGAGGTAAAAGACTGCAAGACAATAGAATGGGAAACAGATGAGCCAGTTTACAGTACCTGTACAGATGAAATCCTACAGACAGTCTGTACTGATGAGCCAAAGAACGAGAGCTGTCAGCAGCAAACAATATACAATGAATACAGCTGTCAGACAGGCACAAAAACAGTACAACACAGCAAAGAAGTCTGCGAGCCAAAAGCTATTGAGATAACCAAAGAGATAAATGATATTGTTGCTGAGAAAGGAAGGATCAATTTCAAGGGTTGGGGCAAATGCACTTATGACAATTCTGTCATAATATGCGACAGCCAGTATGATGGCAACAATGATGGAATATGCCAGTCAGGAGAAAGCTGCATCAAGTTTGTCATAACCTCAAATGGTGTAAAGAGGTATGTGAAAAACTCAAGAGACGACTTCATAGAAGAAGACCCAAGCTTCTTTCTTGATAAGCTTGAATATGAGGTGGAAAAATGAGAAAGATAATCTTGTTTGGGCTTTTTATTACCTTATTGATTAGTTTAGCATCTTTTGCATCCGCATGGAATTTGCTTGATGATTGTTCTACAATGGGGGAAGGATGGTTTAATGAAACTGGTGTTTTAGGTAGCACAGTAACAGTAGTAAATGGTCAATGCACATTAACAAGAACTAATGATGATGTTATAGCTGCTGGAAAATTACAATCTGTAGCTGGTCAGGATTATGAATGGAAAATGTTAGCAAAGCATACAGAAACAGGAGCTTCTGTATATTTTGGCTTTGGTTCAGATGCACCAGACACATTAGACTATTTTATATGGAATGGTTGGTTTTCTGCACCAGGGGGTACATCTGCAGTAAACGGCTCTTATATAAATTACGATTTTGCAAGATTAAAGTTTAATAAATGGTATTGGTATAGGACACAATACAATGGAAGCCATTATAGATTTAGATATTGGAGCAATAAATCTATTGAAGATGATTATTTTGCTGATGATAGTGTATGGAATTTAACAAAAGAAATATTATACGACCAAGCATCAGATAGCAGATTTGAATTATCTTTTGCTGGTTCTGGCGGAGGTATAGGAGTTTTATCTGTTGAAGAAATTTATTATCAATCATTGGGTGGTTCAGACACAACACCCCCTATTATTTCAGATGTCAATTGCACTTCAGTAATTCCAGATGGTGATGCCCAAAGTCCATATACCACATATGATACAACACCGACATTTAGCTTTACAACCGATGAAAACGCTTACTGTAGGATTAGTGATGAAGATCAAAATTACACTACTATGGGTAATTCAAGAAATTGCAGTACGGGAGAGGGAACTACAACACATACATGTACAATTAGCGTAGAGGATGAATTATACATTCCTACTGATTATGCCTATGTAGCATGTACAGATGCAAATGGCAATGAAAACATTACCAGCTCTAAGGCATTATTGATGGATATAACTGATTTAGAAACTAATACAAGCAAAGCTATAGACTTAGGCATACAATCCAGTACAATATGGTCTACAACAGTACATAATAGCCAACAGATCTACTTAAGAGATATGGATAATAACCAATTATTAACAACAGTAGACAGAGTAGCTATATTTAATAGCCAAAGGTGGCTGTTAAATTATGTAGTAGATGGAAGCTTGCTTGGCTTGTTTAACATAACACCAGCAATCTATGTACTAGATATGACTAACATATCCATGACGCAGATAGAACATCAAGTGTCCGGTTTGATAAATTCGACTAAGAGTTAGGAAAGAAATCTTTTTAAGTAATCCCCAACACCCTTTTCTATATGGGGGCATTGACAAGATCATGGTATCTGCTTGTATTTATCCTGATAATCAGCCTGTTATACTACGACAATATACAACAGCAGATAAGGCAGGAATCAGTATTCAGCCTGAACAACTATTACCAAAACCATGAAAAATATGGTGATTACAAAGACCAAAGGTTTGGCAAGATAACAAACATAACAGCTGATAATTTTTATTTTGATATGGGTTCATTTTCTATAAAAGTTGAAGCAAATGATGTCAAACCATCTGTCTATGGAGAAACGACAGCATTGCTTTATTACAGCAAAGACGGTTCTATCTATTTGATAGATTACCACAATTACAACTACAACTATATCCTATACATATTATCATTCATAGCATTCATAATCTTTCTGATCATATTCTTCAAAGAATGGAAGCCCACTATAAGAGGTTTTAAAGATGCCTGATTGGTTAAGTCATTTGGTCGTTGGATTGATCATAGCAGAGCTATTCAATGTAAGGAAAAAGAGCCTTGTACTTCTAGGCGCACTTCTTCCAGATGTATTGACTAAATTATCTCTTGCTTTTTTCTACATGGATGCTGCCAAAAACTTTACATTAAGCTCATTCCACACTCCAGTGATGTGTTTCTTGATAGCTATAGCAATAACTCCTTTATTTAAGTACAACAGGCTTAAGGTTTTTTATCTGGTAAGCATAGGAGTAATATCTCATTTTCTGGCAGACCTAACACTTAAGCATCTTACAGGCGGCATGAGATTATTCTTTCCTTTTTCCTCAAACACATATATTCTTAACTGGATGTGGCCAGAACAATCTTTTTATTTTATTTTAGTTAGTTTAGCAGTATATTTGATTATTTTAATATATAAAAAATTCAACAACACATCATTGTTGATGAATTTTTAGTTATTTGCGTTTGTTTAATAAATCCCTAACAATTTCCAAATTAAAAATCTTTATAAATAAGTTGATATATAAAAATTAAATGCAATCTAAAAAATTTCTCGAATGGTTTGAAAAACAAGGCTTATTAAGGATAGCTAAGAATAATTTTATCCATTTCAGGAAGGTCTTTAGAGAATGCTTAGATGCCACAAATGAAGATATATTGATAATCTGCGATAACGGATATCCTGATAAGCGAATTTCGCCATTGATGGCTGTTTCTTATTATTATGCTGCACAAAAACTAGGTCTTAATGCTAGATTAGTTGCCCAAGCCCCTAAATTAAAAGGAGAAAATACATCTGACGAAGTGATA
The DNA here is from genome assembly GCA_043826105.1 of Nanobdellota archaeon. Taxonomy (GTDB): domain Archaea; phylum Nanobdellota; class Nanobdellia; order Woesearchaeales; family DATDXC01; genus JBDRQV01. The sequence continues at coordinate 3,314 of JBDRQV010000179.1, forward strand.
GAAGCTTTAAGAGTATTGAAGAATGAAAGCATAATAATCCTTTCATTATCTCACAGATTAGGTGGGAT
>JBDRQV010000180.1:0-3401 GCA_043826105.1 Nanobdellota archaeon
ATAAAATTTATTCTTTTATTAGCCATTATACATATATTTTACATATTTAATTGTTTACTATTACATATAATAGTATGTATATAAAGTTTTCGGAAAAATATAGTTTTCCTTGAGTAGTTGTTAATAATATCTAAATACTTAAATTGTTTTTTTAAAGAGATGGATGATAATTTATCTGAATATATTAACTCTAATCTTAAGAAAGGATATACTAAAGAACAAATAAGGTATACTTTGCTTCAGTCAGGCTACCCTTCAAATAGGATTGATGATGCACTATCTAATATGGATAAATCTGATATTAATGATGATATCCATAGGATTCTTAAAATATCAACAATCTTGTTTATTTTTGGTATAATCTCTTCTTTATTAACACTTAATGTTTCTATTGAATTTGATATTATGGGTTTGGTGTTTTACTTAGTTGGTGCACCCTTTACGATACTCATAATTGCTCTTTTTTTATTTTGGGCAACTAAAGTTAGGAAGTTACATGATAACACATACAAAACTGCAGTTAAGATATTATTTGTACTATATCCAATAGGCATACTTTTTTATCTTTTAAATCAATTTCTTCCTTCTTTTGTCTATGGGTTGACCAGTGGTTTTGCTTATTTTTCTATAGTTCTGGTTCTTCTTATGAAATTTTATAACATTGATAAGAATGTTGCTGTACGTTTAATCACTACGTTCGTACTTGTATCATTACCTTTCTTAATAATTGCTTTTTTGATATCTGTATCTCCTGCAATATTTTTTATGGGAGCAGGTTAGTTATTTTTTATATGATATTATGTTGAATATGGGAGAATCATAATCTATCGAACATAAATCCAATAACCATGACCGGGTTCCATATCTTTTAATTGATTTAATTGGCTAGGTTTTTTAGGATCATAAGTTATCCAGCTACCATTATACGCAAAGACAGTGTAATCATCAATATCAAAGAAAGAATCTACTGATATTGGTTCTAAGTCGGAATAAGATATTAAATTTGCACCGCCTTTTATATCATATGTGATGTTATCTATGGTGAACCCATCTATGCTTAAATTTATCTCATCACTCATAATCCAGTAACCCATCGATTCATTTATCATCGAACTATAATTCAATTCGATCCATTCTTCATCAAAAGTGAATATTTTTGAGTAATTTCCATCAATAGGTCTGAAAACAGATGATACTAATGGGTCAATCAGGTCTAGCGGGAAAGAGATTAGATTCCAACCAGACCTTAGATTAATCGTGAATTCTTTTGGTGTAATGATCTTTAAATTGATCTCAGTAGATGTTTCTTGTTCCCATGTCAAACTTTGATCAACACCCCAACCATCAATAATTATCTCAATCAGATCTCCTTCTTTTCCTCCGTCTTTCCAGCTTGTTTCTGGATTGTCTGAGGGTATTGAAATATTGTATAATCCATCAGAAGTATAGGTTGATGTAATGTAGCTATCATTAATGTATACTAAAATGCTTAAATTATCTTCAGCAGTGCTTCCATTTTCATATCTAATCTCTCCCCAGAAATTTGCAGGGGGTATTACATCGATAACTTCAAAATTGATAATCTTTTCAGTTGTAATATATCCATCATCAGCTGTTATTTTTATCGAGTAATTTCCATTGTCATTATAATCAGTTTGCCATACGAATGATCCATCCTGCTTCGTTAATCTAGATGTATCATTTATCTCAACAGTTATTAGGTCATCATCATAATCAATTATGCTATAATTTATTACAATTAAGTCTGTTTCATAGTATCTATTCTTTGATTGTGTGTTAATTATTGGAGCATTGTTTGTATTCAACAGATAAGTTATAGTCTTTTTTTGGTTGAGATAGTTTGTTTCTAAAGTTAGTTCATATGTTTGATCAGCTTTAGCTAAATTAGTTAGGGATATTGTTTGGATATTATCTCCCTTATCTATACTTTTAGTGAAGATTCCTTCATCTATCACAACATTATCTTTAATTAAGTAATATTTCCCATTTAGATCAAAGTTTTCATCATAATAAGAATAAAGATTAATGTCTATGTTTGGATTTTGGCTTATTGTAGTTGGAATGTCAGCTTTGGATTCAATGATTGTTGTATAAATATAGAACTCTTTATAGTGTGCTGTTTCGTTTTCATATATTATTTCGGCACTATATCTATTGAGTCCCTCATTTGCAGAAGCATAGAATGAAGCTGTATGGTTGCTTATGTTAGATGTTGTTTCAATTTCATACAAGATATCGTTGTTCTTGTCGAATATTGCTATTGAAATGTTTTTACTTTCATTTGTCAATTGCATTATCTCAATATCTACATCAATTCTTTCATTGATGTTCTTTGATATCGGTGCAATTATATCTTTAATCAAAGCAGGACTTAATGCAATGTAATCAATAGAGTAATTGAATTTTTTGTAAAGTCTTACTTTGCCTTCTGTGCAATTAATCATTTCTATCGGATAGATTCTTGCGATGAAATCTAGCGTGTTTTCTTTATAAGCATTGTCAAATTCAACATCATAGCTTTTATTATCATAATAGCAGGTTCTGTTTACATATTCAAATTCGTATGAAGGTAGATCATTTATTGTTAGGTCTTCATAATCTCCGACATAGTCCAATGAGAAGTTAGTTATCATCGTGTTTAAAGGGAAATGTGTTGTTCTGACAGCCATAGGTAAAACTAATTCATCATATTCTAAGTTTTGGAATGTGTTTGTTGCATTTATGATGGAGAAATTGCCAACATCAACGATGTTGTATTCAGGTATTTCAAATACTACATGTTTTCTGAATTTAGAATAGTTACCTACTTGTTCTAGGAATTCTATATTTGGGGCGAGATTTTCGAGATAGTTTTTGCAGTATGTTTTCTTTATCTTTTCTTTATCTGATTCACTCCATCCCATATCTATCATCTGTTCTGGATTTCCGTATAATGCGTAAGATTGGAGTACTAATCCAATATAGTTTTCTGAGTTAGTTTTTGAGCCTCCATTATAATGAAAATTTCTTGCTTCTCTGAATGCTTGTCCGATCGGGATATCATTAGCTAGTTGGCATAATAATGATCTTGTAAATTGAGGCGAATTGAATGATGTTGGTGCTATGATTGTCGAGTCTCTTACTAGTCTAGAGACAAAACTGTCTTCTTTTGGAAGATAAGAGCCAGCATAAGGGGAATCAAATACGAACAAGGGATATGTTTGTTCAAATTCATCTTGCCAGTTTTTTACATCATCTGGGGTTATTCCTGGGTCAAATAATGGCATTAATTTAGATCTAGCATACAATGGATCGATATTACCATCTGTTTCTAGTATAAATAATTCATTTAGATTAGTTATCTCATTGTTTAGATCATCTGTAGTCCAGGCACCATCTAT
>JBDRQV010000181.1:0-2990 GCA_043826105.1 Nanobdellota archaeon
CAGAATTGGATAAGTTTGCACCTTCTACTTTAGCTACTCAATTTTCTCATACATCATTTGCTGATGGTGGTCGAACTGTTGATCGTGATTATGAAGTTACTTGATTTATATCATGAAAAAAATAATATCTTCATTAACAGCAATCTAATCAATATAGAAAAATTTATATATATCCTTCCAAATATAGTAATAATATGTTAAAAAAAAACTATCTTTCCAGAACAGAACAAGAAGTATGGGAGTATATAAAAGATAAGGAATTTCTAGATAATGAGCTAGTGGAAAGTATATTTCCTGAGATGGGCCAAAATAAACGGAATAAGTTACTTCACAGCTTATATAAGAAAGGCTATATCAAAAGAGCTATCAAAGATGTTTATTATAACCCTAAAAACTTAAAAAGTTTCCATAGGTTAGCATTAAGGATACATCCAGGGTATCTGGGCTTAAGCTCTGCTTTGAGGTTTTATAACCTTTTGGATTATGAGGATTTTACTATCTTTGTAATAACTGAGGATTTTAGAAAAACCATAAGATTAGAGCAATATGACATAAGATATATACCTTTTGATGATCTTTTCATAGGCTTTGTGAAAAAGGATGATATCAATGTTTCTTCAGTTGAGAAGACATTGTTTGACTGTCTGCTAAAGCCTAGCCTAGTCGGTTTTTCTAATATATCTAAAGCAATATTTGATGCGAGGCCAAACTGGGATGATCTCTTAAGTTTTTTTGAGCTGAAGAAAAATCATGCATTATGCCAGAGAACAGGATATATCTTAGACCTGTTAAAGAGCAGGACAAAATTGAAAATACCTTCATCTGTTTTTGATCGTCTTTTAAGCTATGTCAAGAATCCAGTAAAGTTACATCCAGGAAAAGGAAAATCTTTATATAATCAGAAATGGAAAGTACAAGATAATCTAGGCGAGCAGAATATCTTGTCCTGGTGGTACTGATGGATATCGATGAATTAAGAAGAATAGCTGCAAAAGAGGAACTTTCATTGAATTATGTTGCGAAAGATGTGATGTTAAGCAGGGCTTTGAAATTTCTTGAGGGATTTGATGATATAATACTTAAGGGCGGTACTGCTATAAATAGGTCTTATATCAAGAATAAACGTTTTTCAGAGGATATTGATATGGACATCATCTTTAAAGGCAGGGCAAAACAGGCTTTGACCAGGACAAACCAGATCATAAAAGGATTTAAGGGATTTGATATTGCAAAGCCAAGAATCATGAAAGGCATGATAAGATATGACTTATTTTTTATGAATCCGTTAGATCATAAGGATAAGATAAGGCTGGAATTTAAGCCAGTCGATAAAGCTAAGAACTACAGCAAAAAGGTAGTCAATTTTGGATTTGTACCTCATGATTCTTCTCTGTTGAATGTGTATGATATTAAAGAGATGATCAAGCATAAGTCAGATTGTATCTTGAACAGGCTTGAGGGAAAAGACTTTTTTGATCTTTTTTATCTTATTGGGTTAGAACATGAACATGAAAGATTAGATAAGGTCAAATTATTAGAACGGATAAATCTGGAGAAAGATGAGATAAAAGCAGCTGCAAATGTGGTCAATCATTATATTCCTCGAACCAAAAGGCCGAACTGGAGCCAATTTTTGGAAAAATTTAAAAAGAAGATCAAGGATTATTAAGATGGTAAAAATAAAAAACATTCAGCATGATATGAAAAAGATAATCTTATTGATTGTAGTGATCTTACTAGTCAGTTTGATATCTGCTTCTGAAGGATGGAATTGGGTTCAGGTCAAAGATCTGAAAGTTGGAGATAAATTAATGGATAGTGATGGAAATGAAGTTTTGATTGAGTCAATCGAGAAAGTAAATGATAATGTTAAGGTTTATGATCTGGAGATAGATAAGTATCATTATTATTTTGCTGAAAATGTTTTGGTGCATAATAGTGTGGCACAAGGAGATACTGTCCTGGATGGTATTACGAATTGTGATCAGGTTAAAAAAGTAATTACTCAATATGCATCCACATATGGGCAAGGAATAGATCCAAATTTATTTATTGCAATAGCTTATAAAGAGAGCAGCTGTAATCCTGCTATATCTGATAGTTCTTCTGGTGCTGTGGGTGTTATGCAACTAATGCCCGGTACTTTTAATACTGTGATGGCAACTCATCCTGAGATAACTGACCCAAACATTAGGAATGTTAGGCATAATATTATCGCAGGTATGTCTTATTTTGCTAGTCTAATGGTTAAATATCGAGATTTGTATGAGCCATTTGTTACTTCTGATGCAGTTATGACAGGTGATGGTTCTGAAGAGGGGGATAGGTATAAATCCCAGGTAATAGCACTTTCTTTAGCATCTTATAATGGTGGTCCCGGATATCCTTGTGCAGCTATTCAGAAATGGCTTAATGTGAAGGTGATTTATACAGGTACAATAGATGGAAATTGTGGGGCAGATACTTTATCAGCTATGCAAGCAGCAAATCAGGCTATACCTACTTCCTCATTTCCCAGATATACTACTGCGTCTGGAGCATCTACTGTTGTTCTTGCTAAAACGTTGCAACAAAATATGGATTCATGGCCAACATGGGCTAACATAAAACCATATTTGGGTACTGAATCAATACCTAAAAAAGGAGATGCAACTCAAATGATTGATTTTGTTGAGAAGATACTATTAGGCTCTGGTAGTTATACTCATAGGTATACCTCTTCAGATAGTCCTAGTTGGTATGTGGAAGATTTTTATTTGGGCTTATCTTGATTTTTATTCTTTGTTTATTTATCCAACATAATCTCTTCCTTTCTAAATATTTAAACCTATCTAGAATATTCCTGCAGTATCATTCCTATTTTAGCTATAAACTTAGTTGCGTTCTCAAATATATCATCTAATCTTCTTTTGGTATATGTTTTGATTGCAGAATATCTTGCTATATGGCTTTCTCTTTTAGCATCTTTAAATATCTTATGAGCTTGATTT
>JBDRQV010000182.1:0-3757 GCA_043826105.1 Nanobdellota archaeon
TATCCAAATGGTTTAGGCATTGTAAAACGATCTATCAATGGTGTTGCCCCATTCATCAATAATATTGAAAACATAACTCCTTCTGGATAAGATCCAAAAAACCTTATCAACATCGTCAATAATCCGCAGCCAAACCCAAATATCAATCTTCCATTTTTTGTTACTGGTCTTGTCACGTAATCTGTTGCCATAAAGAAAGCTCCGATCAACAGGCCGCCTGCTAAAATATGGAATATAGGATCTTGCCTAAAGACCAAAGCTAACAAGATTGTGGCCCCTATGTAAGCTGTAGGTATTCTCCAGTCGATTATCTTCTTAAATATCAAAAAAGCTGCTCCGAGTAATAATGCTATAGCTGATGTCTCGCCTATGCACCCACCGATGTTACCATAAAATAATTGGGAGTATGATGATTTAATACCTTCCAACTTCAACATTGCTAAAGGTGTTGCAGCTGTAACCCCATCTGGTGAAATCCAGCGGGCCATAATTGCTGGAAAAGAAACAGCAAGAAATGCTCTTCCGACCAGAGCTGGATTAAATATGTTATGGCTTAATCCGCCAAAAATCATCTTGCCTATGCCTATTGCAAAGGCTGCACCCATAGCTGGAATCCATAAAGGTACGGTGGGAGGCAATATCAAAGCCAGTAACAAACCTGTTATGACTGCAGAACCATCCATCTTAGGGATATCTTTTTTTGTCAGTTTGATTATGATAAATTCTGTTGATACTGCTGAGATTACGCTTATAAGGATGATTAAAATTGCCGGTATTTTAAAGAAATAAATTGCTGCTGCTGCTGCAGGCAATAATGCTAAAACAACTAACCACATTATATTTTCTACTGTGATGGTGTCTTTTATATGGGGACTGGATGATACTATCGGCTTGTTATCTGCTGGCTCGGAAATGAAGATGGGTTTTTTCACTTCTTTTTGCAGTTTTTCTATTATTTTTGGCTCTTCTTTCTGAGATTCTTCTTCTATGGATTTAGGTCCTTGTTTTTGTTGTTCTTCTGAAGATTCTTCTTCTACTTCCTGCTCTTCATCAGACTGTTCTGTAATCTCTTCTTCACTGGTTTCTATTTGTTGTTGTTCTTCAATCTCTTGCTCTTTTTTTTCTGCTAGCTGTTGTATTGTTGGGGTTTCAACTCTTTCTTTGATCTCTTCAACTTCCTGCATTATTTCACGGAGGTTCTCCTGAGTATCATCTATCTCTGCACCTATGTGGTCCAGTTCGTCTTCAACAGTTGATTCAAATTCTTTATCATGCTCTCTTATTTCTGCGACATCTTCTTTTAATCCTTCTACTTCCTTCCCTATATCATCTAGCTCTTTTTCAACATCATTTTCCTTATTTGCCGGCCTATTACTCCCATATATCATTTTCATAGCATTGTCAAACTTCTCTTTTTCTTCCGTGGACATCGGCTTTTTCATTTTTTCATTAACTCTTTTTTAGCAGTTTTTATCCAATGGACTAATGGAATCTTACTTGGGCAAACATAAGAGCATGCCCCGCATTCAAAGCAGTCCAAAGGATAGAAATTTTTTGCTTGGTCTATCATGTTATTTTTTGTATATCTTGTTATTAAGTTAGGCATCAGCTCCATAGGGCATGCATCTACGCATCTTGAACAACGGATGCAATCTTTTGAGTCTTCTGTTATTATATCTTTCTTTTTTTGTATCAATATTCCTGAAGTTCCCTTTATTACTGGAACTTCATCTGTATATTGAGCAATGCCCATCATTGGTCCGCCGGATATTATCTTCCCTGTATCTTCGGGAAGCTGTATAAGCTCATTATATGGCGTTCCGATCCTTACCAAAATGTTTTTTGGTTGAGAAATTGCCCCTGTTATCGTTATTACTCTTTCTATTAACGGTTTATTGTAGTATACAGCTTCAAAGATGGCTTTTGCTGTCTGTACATTGGAAACAACGCAACCTATATCCATAGGTAATCCTCCTGAAGGCACTTTTCTTTTTGTTACAGTATAAATCAATGTTTTTTCAGCACCTTGCGGATATATTGTCGGAATAACCTCTATAGTTATCTTCTTATCAAGATCTTTTTCTAATAATTTATTTTTTAAGAATTGAGCGGCATTTTCCTTATTATCTTCTATAGCTATGATCAGATTTTTAGCTTTTAGGATTTTTTTCATGATCAATAAACCATCAATTATCTCTTCCTGATGCTCTAACATTACCCTATGGTCGCATGTTAAATATGGTTCGCATTCTGCGCCATTTATTATAATCGTATCGATGGGTTTGTTTTTTGGTGGATTAAGTTTTATATGGGTGGGAAAGGCTGCTCCCCCCAATCCTACAATGCCTGCTTCTTTTATTATTTTCAGCAGGTCTTCTTTCTCTAAGGCATCGATATCTTCTCTTTTTTTAAGGTTTAATTCTTGGTTGCCTTGTTGCTCTATTACTATTGCTTTGCATTTATTTAAGACAGGATGTGGTTGAATAGATATTTCTCTGACTATGCCCGAGATAGATGCATGAATGGGTGAGGAAACTGGTTTGTCAGATTCTGCTATCTTTTGACCGACGGTTACTTTATCGCTTATGTTAACCAATGGTGCACATGGTGCTCCTGTGTGCTGGCTTAATGGAAGAATTACTTTTTTTGGAAGCTCAGCTACCTCTATCTTGCTCTTTTTTGTTAATTTGTTATAAGTTGGGTGAATTCCCCATATAAAAGATAACATTAGAAAAGTAAATAGAGTATTTATTATTTAAAGTTTGTTATTTGTCTTAAAAAAGTAATATTTAAAAAAGAAACAGCTTTGTGTTGAGTTATGGATAGAAAAATAATATTTTTGTTGATCTTATTGCTATTGGTCACTGGGTGTACCTATAAAGTTGAAGATACAAAAGAATTGATGGGAACAATAGTGACTATAACTGTTTATGATTCTGATAAGGGTAAAGCTGAACTTGCTGTTATGGATGCTTTTGAAGAGATCTCCAGAATAGACAAGTTACTTAGCAATTATAATAATGAAAGTGAGGTCTACCTGCTCAATAAGGAAGGGATGATAGATAACCCTTCTGTTGAATTAAGTGAGAATATCAAGAAAGCCAGATATTATTCTGAGTTAAGTAATGGTGCTTTTGATATTACAGTGCAGCCAATATTGGATCTGTACTCAAAAAGTTTTTCTGAGAAAGGTGTTGCACCCGGTGATGATGAGATAAACAATGTTTTACAAAAGGTCAGTTATGATTATATCTATACCAAACCTGGCCTGATATTATTCAGAACAGATGGGATGAGCATCACTTTAGGAGGAATAGCTAAAGGATATGCTATTGACCAGGCAATCAATGTCCTTAGAAGAGAGAGAATAAAACATGCATTGGTCAATGCTGGTGGAGATATGAGGGCGATAGGAAATAAAGGAAATGAAGACTGGCAGATCGCATTGCAAAACCCTAGGAATAAAGAAGAATTTATTACAGTAATCCCGCTTAATGATAAATCTGTAGTTACATCTGGAGATTATGAAAGATATTTTGATGAAAACAAGACATTTCACCATATTATCGATCCTAGGACTGGTTATTCTGCTACAGAATTAATGTCTGTCACTATAATTGCAAATAATGCATGGGATGCTGATGCAATATCTACTTCTGTTTTTGTTTTAGGTAAAGAGAAAGGCCTAGAACTTATTGAAAGTCTGAATGGTGTTGAAGGATTGATAATAACAAGAGAAAAAGAGATAGTTAAGAGT
>JBDRQV010000183.1:0-9702 GCA_043826105.1 Nanobdellota archaeon
AAAAAGTAGATTATAAATCAATCAGAAGCATGAAGGAAATCAAAGAAGCAGAGGTTACAATCGCAGGGATGAAAGTAAAAATTTGTGTTGTGCATACTTTAGGTGCAGCCAGAAAGATTGTAGAAGAAATAAAAAATGGAACATCACCTTATCATTTTATAGAGATCATGGCTTGTTATGGTGGATGTATAGGCGGAGGAGGACAGCCGCCACCTCATAACATAGAGACATTAAAGAAAAGGACAAATGCATTGATCAAAGTGGATGAGAAAAAGAAATTAAGAAAATCACATAAGAATCCAGCAGTTATCAAGCTCTATAAAGAATATCTTGGAAAGCCAGGTTCTGAAAGGGCTCATAAGTTATTACATACTCAATATTTCAAAAAACAATATTTATAAATGAATATTGAATTCTAGCTACTATGGCAACAGTAAACAAGTATCGAACAATCTATGACGTATTATTTACAAATAAGAACATATTCTTAGATACATTTATGTTAGGATTTAGTGTTGTTTTTTTAGCAATAATGGCTAATCTAACAGTTCCATTATGGCCAGTTCCAATCACAATGCAGACATTTGGTGTTTTTTTGATTGCATTCTTTTTTGGTTCAAAAAGAGGATTGGTCAGTATATTGACATATGTTTTTGCAGGGATTATGGGGTTTGGCGTTTTTGCAGGCCATAAATCAGGTATTGCTGCTGTGTTGGGACCTACAGCAGGATATATATTTGGATTTTTGATAACTGTATTTATAGTTGGTTACTTAATTGAGAAAGGACATGGGAGAAGCAAGAAATCTGTGTTTTTGATAATGGTCTTAGGAAGTGTTATAATATATATTTTTGGATTAATCGGTCTGAAACTAAACTTTGTTGATTTTTCATTTTTTAAATTACTTTCTGTTGGAGTAGTTCCTTTTTTAATCGGAGATGCTCTGAAGATTATAATAGCAGTTGCTTTGTTCCCCTATCTATGGAAGGGAAGCGATAAGATAAGTTCTTAAAAATGAAAAATATCGAAAAAATTATCTGATTTATCTTAATTTTTGTAAGCCCAGGTTATCTTATGGGTATACTTCGTCCAATCGCAGGAGGGATAGCAATTAGTCTTATGTTTTTAGCTATATCTATATTTTTTGCAATAATTTTTTTATTTATCTTAAGACTAGTATATTTAAAGAAAAAGAGAAAATAATTAAATTCTTATACGAATATTCTTATCAGCAATATTTATAAATAAAGCATACCCTCATATTGGTAGGATAAGGAACCAAGCTTCTTATTCAAGCTAGATTTTAAATAAAAACAAAATAAACCAAAATATTAATAAACAATAATTCTAGAGGTGACAATATGCCAAAAACTTATGAAGAAATAAATGAAAAAATAAAGAACAAGAAAGCTGTGGTCTTAAATGCTGAAGAAGTCATCGCTTTAGTTGAAGAAAAAGGACTAAAAAAAGCTGCAGAAGAAGTAGATGTTGTTACAACTGCTACTTTTGGGCCTATGTGTTCCAGTGGTGCTTTTTTAAATTTTGGCCATTCTAATCCAAAGATGAAGATGCAGAAGGTATGGCTTAATGATGTTCCAGCTTATTCAGGATTAGCCGCTGTTGATGCTTATATTGGAGCAACAGAGATTCCAGAGAATGATCCTGCTAATGCAAAACATCCGGGTTGTTTTCGTTATGGCGGGGGCCATGTAATCCATGACTTGATAGCTGGAAAAGATATCAAGTTTAAGGCGACTGCTTATGGTACAGACTGTTATCCAAGGAAGGAGCTGGAGACTTACATAAACTTAAAGGATCTGAATGAAGCATATCTTTTTAATCCGAGAAACTGCTACCAAAACTATAATGTTGCTATAAACAAATCTTCAAAGAAAGTTTATACCTATATGGGCACATTAAAGTCAAATATAGGCAATGCTAATTATTGTTCAGCAGGACAATTAAGCCCATTATTGAATGATCCATTGTATAAGACAATCGGTATCGGAACAAGAATATGGTTAGGTGGAGCACAAGGCTATGTTGCATGGCAAGGAACTCAACATTCTCCTCAGACAGAAAGGGGAAAGAATGATGTTCCAACAGGCGGAGCAGGAACATTGGCGCTAATAGCGAACCTGAAACAGATGAAACCTGATTATATTGTCGGAACTAGCCTACAAGGTTATGGTGTCTCCCTTTATATCGGTTTAGGGATACCTATACCTATCTTAAATGAAGATATTTTAAAACATACAGCTGTAAAGGATGAAGAGATATTGGCACCAATAGTTGATTATAGCCATGATTATCCTAACTGCAAACCGGGCAACTTAGGATTAGTGAGTTATGCAGAATTAAAATCAGGCTCAATAAAGATTGATGGAAAAGATGTTCCGACAGCAGCATTGTCTTCTTATAAAAAAGCATTGGAAATATCAAACATATTGAAGAAAGAGATCCAGTCTGGAAATTTCTTATTATCTGAGCCTGTTCAAAAACTACCGGGTACGGATTCAGAAGAAAAATTCAAGCCAATAAAAATAAGGAAAAAAGGTGATCAACAATGATCTCAAAAAAACTTGTCTTAAAATTTCCAAAAGAAGTTGGAGATAAACCAATTGTCTATAAGCTGATAAAAGATTATAATCTGGTATTCAATATCCTTAAGGCTGAGGTTTCTCCAGATAGAGAAGGCCGTATGGTCATGGAACTTACAGGAGAGCAGAAAGATATCGATAAAGGAATCAAATATCTTAAAGAGAGCAAAGTGGGGGTGGAGCCCTTAAGCAAAGATATCGATAGGGATGAAAAGAAATGCACCCATTGTTCAGCATGTATTGTTCATTGTCCGACGCATGCGTTATATATCAAAGATAGAAAGACTATGGAAGTTGGATTTGATAAGTCCAAATGTATACTTTGTGAGGCATGTATTCCTATTTGTCCAGTAAATGCGATGAAGATCAATTATTGAGTTTTTCTTAAAACTTATAAATCTCATCTTTAGTAACTTTCTGCCTTAGTTTTTCATCTTTACTAAGAATTAATTTTGGAATATTGCCATTCATACCTACTTTTCCATCTTTAATAACTATCACACCCACAACTCCTTTTAGGCCTATGGCCCAGTTTAGGGTTGGTTCGATGTCTGTTATTTCTTTTATCTGGTTTCCAACAGCAGTTGCAACAGCATCAGCAATATGACTTTTTTTAGAGAAGACAGTAGCCAAATCACATTTGCCAAAACTCAGGGAGTGGCCTAATTTAGATGATGAAGAACAGATAGAGATAGGGGTGTTTGATCTGTTTAGCTTAAATGCCAGTTTTTCTGCTATTTTATCCTGCCCTGAAAATAAGCCGATTATAATCTCTCTGTCGGTAATGGCAAAAATATCTCCACCATTCTCTACAATTGCAACCTTGGCTCCTTTTTCAACCATTTTTCTGCAGATAAACTCTGCAATTGTACCTGCAACAGCAGCCATCGGGCCAACTCCTGCTATAATTGCACCATCTGCCATAGACTTAACAATCTTGGGTGCTTGTTTTTTTACTTTGTACGGCTTTAGAGTCGATAAGAAAAAGAGATCTTCTTTTATATAATTCTCGATCAAGGTTCTTTGTTTGACTAATTCATCAAAAGCGCTTTTAATCAATGATTTTTTGTCTGTCAAAATCTTGATCCTACTGTTTTTATACAATATTTCTTCGTCATATAGTGCCATAATCTCTGAGTTAATCTCTCTTCTTATAAATATTTTGTAAAACAATAATCTTTTTATAATAGGGCAGGTAGTCTTAATTTGGGAGATCAAATGGATTTTATTCCTAATACAGTCAAGGAAAAAGAGGATATGTTAAATCAGATAGGTGTTGTTTCGGTCAACGACCTATTTAAAGATATACCGTCTGGGATATTACTAAAAAAAGACCTTAACATAAATAAGCCTATGGATGAATTAGCTGTGAAGAATAGGCTTAAAGAATTAGCTAGCAAAAATAATGTAGGTGTGCTTTCTTTCCTTGGGGCAGGTTCATATAATCATTTTATCCCTTCTATTGTCGACCATATTATCTCGAGGTCTGAGTTTTATACAGCTTATACTCCTTATCAGCCAGAGATATCACAAGGAATATTACAGGCGATATATGAATATCAGACAATGATCGCTGATTTGATGGGGATGGATGTTGCAAATGCTTCTATGTATGATGGAGCATCGGCTTTGGCAGAATCATGTATAATGGCTGCAAATATAACAAAGAGGAATCAAATCTTAATTCTGAAGTCAGTACATCCGGATTACAGACAGGTCGTTAAAACATATTGTAAAGCACATGGTTTTGAATTATTGGAGATTGAAGAAGTGGATTTAGATGGACAGTTAACTGAGAAAACAGCAGCAGTGCTAGTACAGAATCCTGATTTTTTTGGAAGGATAATAGATCTAGGAAAGATCAGTCAAATAATCCATGATAAAAATGCATTATTGGTAGTTAATGTTGTCGAACCAACTTCTTTAGGATTGTTAAAATCGCCAGGTAGTATGGGGGCAGATATTGTTACAGGGGAAGGTCAGTCTTTTGGAAATCTTATGAATTTTGGCGGACCTTATTTGGGTATAATGGCAACAAAGGATAAGTATAAAAGAAATATTCCTGGAAGATTAGTGGGAGCAACAGTTGATACAGAGGGTGAGAGAGGTTTTGTTTTAACTTTGCAGGCAAGAGAACAGCATATAAGGAGAGAAAAGGCACCATCTAATATATGTTCTAATGAAGCTTTGTGTGCATTAGCGGCAACAGTTCATCTATCTGCTTTGGGTAAACAAGGAATTAAGGAGTTGGCAGAACTGAACATACAAAAAGCACATTATCTTGCTGATAAATTATGTGAAGCTGGTTTTGAGTTGGTTTTTGATAATCTATTTTACAATGAGTTTGTGATCAAGATACCTAATGCTAAGAAATTGAATGACAGATTGATGTCAGAAAATAAGATAATGTGC
Organism: Nanobdellota archaeon; assembly: GCA_043826105.1. GTDB lineage: Archaea > Nanobdellota > Nanobdellia > Woesearchaeales > DATDXC01 > JBDRQV01. The sequence continues at coordinate 5,013 of JBDRQV010000183.1, forward strand.
GGATTACTGTTAGAAGATTATTATTCTGAGCTTAAGGATTGTTTATTATTTTGTGTTACAGAAGTTATATCCAAGGAAGATATGGATAAATTAGTTGAGCTGATAAAATGAGATCAATCTTTGAAACAAAAAAAATCATAGATTGTTTAGCCTTAAAAATCAAAGAGGCTGGAAAATGAAATTGATTTTTGAGAAATCTAACATGGGAAGAAAAGCGATAAGCTTGCCAGAATTAGATGTTCCTAAAAAAGATAATATACTTTCTGCTGAATTGATCAGGGAGTCAAATAATCTTCCTGAACTGTCAGAGATCGAGGTTGTCAGACATTTTATCGCTTTATCAAGGAGAAATTTTGGGGTTGATAACGGGTTCTATCCTTTAGGAAGTTGCACTATGAAGTATAATCCAAAGATAAATGAAGATGTTTCAAGATTAGACGGATTTACAGCTCTTCACCCATTTAATCATCATAATCAGGGAGCTTTACAGTTAATGCACGAGCTGCAGGAAGACCTAAAAGAGATTACAGGGATGGATGCAATCACTTTGTCGCCGGCAGCAGGAGCACACGGCGAATTAACAGGATTAATGATCATAAAAAAATATTTTGAAGAGAGGAATGAAAAAAGAGGGATTATATTAGCCCCAGATTCATCACATGGTACAAATCCTGCTTCTTCATCTATGTGCGGGTTTGAAACTATAACAATAAAAAGCAATGAAAAAGGTCAGGTTGACCTAGATGAGCTTAAGAATAATCTAAATGAAAATGTTGCGGCGATAATGCTTACAATACCTAATACATTAGGGATATTTGAGGAAAACATATTGGAGATTACTAAGATAGTACATGACAATGGTAGTTTGGCCTATATGGATGGGGCAAATATGAATGCTTTGCTTGGAAAAGTAAAACCGGGTGATATGGGCATAGATGTCATGCACCTAAATCTGCATAAGACATTCAGTACTCCGCATGGATGTGGTGGTCCTGGTTCAGGGCCTGTGGCTGTAAAATCCCACTTAGAGAAGTTTTTACCAAATCCCAAAATTGATAAGGATGGTGAAACTTATAGGTTTATGGATAATGAATCTTCTATCGGTAAGGTAAGGGCATTTTACGGTAATTTTAATGTCTTAGTCAAGGCTTATACATATATCAAGTCAATCGGTGCTTCAGGTTTAAGGAAAGTTTCTGAAAATGCAGTATTGAATGCAAATTATATGAAGGAAAAGCTCAAGAAACATTATGATCTTCCTTATGATTCTTTATGTAAACATGAGTTTGTCTTGAGTGATAAGGATATGCCTAATGAAGTTACTACAAGTGATATTGCAAAACGTTTGCTAGATTATAATTATCATCCACCTACTGTTTATTTTCCATTAATTGTTCATGGGGCGATCATGATCGAGCCGAATGAAACAGAGAGCAAGGAGATGTTAGACGGTTTTATAGATGTGATGGTGAGGATCAAGGATGAGGCAGGATCAGATCCAGATATTCTAAAAACAGCACCCCATACAACACCAGTTAAAAAATTAGATGCAGTAAGGGCAGCAAGAGATATGGATCTAAGGTTTAAATTTTTAGATAACTAATCCGTTAAAATATTTTCTGAATAAAAAATAAATTAGTATGAATATGGCTATCGTGCTCAGACAAATAAGCATCCCTTTTTTCATCTTTTCTTTTTCTCCTAATGCGTATAATGTTATAGCTACAGAAAGATATCCTCCTAGGTGGGCTATATGCCCTATGTTATCTGTCGGATTGAAAATTCCGGTTATGTCTGAGTATATCTGCAGGAAGACCACTGCTATTATGGGCAGGGGTATTCCAAGAACTAAATAGGTAAAGTAGAATGGATTTAACAATAATGCAGCGCCTCCTAAACCAGATATGGCTCCAGAAGCACCAAGGGATGCATATTCTGAGACTGGAATTATGGAAATATGGATAACATTATCTAAAATAGTAGATATAATAGCTGCTCCAAAATATATTGCTAATGTTTTTCCAGGCCCTACTTCTCTTTCTACAACCCTGCCAAGGATAAACAGGAATAACATATTCGAGAATAGATGGAGCAGAGAGGCATGAAAAAACCATGAACCGACAATTGGCACTATGCGGAAATTTAGGAAATGATCAGTAGTATTTATCAGATAAGAATTGATAAATATATTATTGATAACGCCCATTGAATATAATATACTGACTGTAAAATAGATCACAATATTGATTATAACTAATGTGATTGTAACTTTAGGTTCAAAGATAAATTTTAGGAGATCTTTAAATGGATGTACTAAATCATCGAATCTTTTCTTTTTAAATATGACTAATATTAAAGTAATCGGCAAAAGTAATAGATCTTTGAACAGTTTCCAGAAGAATTTTGATTCGGATTCAATATTTTCCATAATCTGTTTTTTATTTTAGGATATAAAAAGTTATTGGAAATTATACTAGTCCAATCAATTTAGAACCGTAGTTTATTATCAATGCCGTAAGTATTGTAGCTAAAAATAACAAGGCTATCATCGAATATATCCTGGTTGCTTTTGTCTTGTCTTTAACTATTTTAGTAAGGGCCAAACCGAACATCCTTCCTCCATCTGTGATGTAGATTGGAAGAAGATTCATCAATCCGACAATGAAGTTTAATATGAATAGCCATTTGAACAAGCCTTTAAACCAATAAAATGCAGCTTTTATATCCATATATTCAGATTTTACTTCTCTTTCATTCTTGACGCCAATCACTCCAAGATAGGCCCAAGTTGTTTCGTTTTCTGGATGTGATGTAGTAGTTATCGTAAATGACTCTGTTTTTGATGATAACGTTACATTTTGGCCAGGAAGGGTGTTTTGCATATGTTTTAAGAAATCTTCATAATCTTTTATAGCCTGACCATCGAATTTATCTATTAATGTATTTGGGCTTAATCCGCTTTCTTCTGCAGGGTATCCTTCTTGGATATCTGAGAAGGAAATTCCCATCGGTTCTGTTATTTTTTCTTCAAAAGGAGCGTATGCATAAGGATTAGAGACATAAGGCAACAATAGCATTATAATAAAAGCGACAATGATATTGATAGATGGTCCGGCAGCGAATACTGAATATTGTACATGGTCTTTTTCTTTTTGTATCTTCTTTTCATCAGGTTCTACAAAAGCTAATGGTATCAATGGAATAAATATTGCGAAAAAACCAACTCCACTTGATTTTACTTCTAAATCATGCGCCCTAGCAACTACACCATGGGCAAATTCGTGGATCACTACTACAACAAAAACGCCTATAAGGAAATGCCAAAATGAGAGATAACCTATTCCAGGTATATTTGTAAACGGCACGACCAATGAAACACCTTTTGATGTTTCTAATGGGGATCTAATCATGTTGAAAATCATGATAACAAAACTTATTACAATCTGTATCATCCCTACAAAACCTATCCCTATGAATATCAGTCCTAATAGCTTGATAAACTCCTTATATCTTTCGGCTAACTTGTTCATGAAACTTAATCCTATCTTAGTTTTTATAAGGACTACATAAAGCACAGGGAAAGCCATCTTTTGCAAGTCGATCTTGCTTCGATTTAAGTATAGCAATATTCCAGATACTAAAAGAAATGCGACAGCACTCGCTTTGTCAAAGTCTATAAATTTAGATATAGTAAATGCAGGAATCATAAATAACAGGAAAATACCTAAAAAATTTAGAATATTCTTTTTCTGAACCATAATATAAAAAGAAAAAGTGTATTATATAAATGTTTACTTTTTCTTTACAGGCCTAAATGCATGTGCGCCGCATTTTTGACAAGTAATCTTTCCGGATAGTACTTTAAGGTTTGGAGCCCTAACTTTACTCTTGCATTTCCTACAAATGTATACGTTCCTAAAAATTCTTGCTTCTGCTTCTGGGAATTTTGCCATTTTAAGATTTTACCTGTTTCATCACTTTATCATCTAATACTGTCCAATACCCAACAGTACAGCCTTCAACTACCTGACCTTTCAGTTCTTCAGGAATTTTAAGGTCAAATGTCTCATATGTTTCTGAATCCATCACATTTGCTGAATCATCTTGTATAGATAATACTTGAGCATTCTTTTTTTCAACTATGGGGGCATCTATATTATCGTGACCAGGGGCAACAATAACTCTTTTCTTTTCATCTATCAGTCCAACAGCTTCTAATCGTACTTTAGCATGACCGTGTTTTCCGGGTCTTGAAACTTGTGTTCCTGTTACTCTACAGGCAGCACCCTCTATAACTACGTAATTTCCTTTTTGCAGGCCGCCAATTGAAACTGGTTTTGTTTCTCCCATATCATTTACCTCTTTTACTTGGATTTTTGATTGTGTTTAAAAAGATTATTATTCTTTAGAAGCTAATTTGATGTCTTTAGCTTTAACTGTCTTTCTTCCTGCATGTAATGCAAATTTTACTGCCCTTTTGGCTATCTCGTTAGATTGTTCTTCAATAACTTCCTTTAAAGCAGCTTTAGCTTTGTCTGATACTCTCTCTGCTCCGCAATTTTTAAGTATTTTCTCCATTGCAGCCAATGGCAACAATCTTTCCCCCATATATATCACCTTTTATATTCAGATTGGAAAAATAAGTTGTATTTAAATGTTTTTATTGGAAAAAGTTAAAAAAACCTCTTCT
>JBDRQV010000184.1:0-7152 GCA_043826105.1 Nanobdellota archaeon
AACGGCAACGAACCAAAGCGGAAATTGGGGAGCTAATGTAGACCTTGCCAGATTAGCAGATGATTCACATACTGTAACTGTCTTTGCTAATGATACTTTAAACAATATCAATCAGACAGAGAGCATAACTATAAGAGTGGACAGAACAGCTCCTGTTGTTACAATCATGAACGCATCATTCAACACAACAGACACAACACCATTAATATACTTTAACTTTACGGACATATCACCTTCTGTAAATTGTTCAATGTATTTTGATCATGTACAAGTTGCGAGCAATGCATCTGCCTTGAATAACACAAATACTATATTAACTCCAGGAATAGTACAAGCAGATGGGACGTATATTGTTGATATAAACTGTACAGATAGTTTAGGTAATGTAGGTAATGCATCTATCAGTGTAACAATTGATACTACGTTGCCAATAGTAAATCTAAACTCTCCTGATAATGCAAGTTGGGATACTGATGGAGTAATAGCTGTTAGTTATGTGGGTGTTGATACTTATTTAAGTTCATGCACTTTATATGGAAATTTTAGTGGAACATGGCTGTCTAATGTCACTAATTCATCACCTACTTCTGCTTCAGCCGATATTAAGATGTTTAATCTAGCTGATGGGCATTATATCTGGAATGTTGAATGTAATGACACAGCTGGTAATTCTGTTTTTAATAGTAGTAATCGTACGTTGTTTGTAGATTCTACAAACCCCGTTGTTACATTAGGAATACCTGCTAATCTTACTACAGATTCAGACGGTACAGTTACATTTAATTATACTCCGTCTGATGCACATCTTAGTTCATGTACATTATACAGTAATTTTAGCGGTACATGGTTAGCTAATACAACTAATTCATCGCCAGTGTCTGGATCAAGTGACCTGATAAGCGTTAACATAGCAGATGGTAATTATCTCTGGAATGTTGAATGTAATGATTCAGCTAACAATACAGCATTTAATGAAAGCAACAGGACATTGATAATTGATTCGGCAGTTCCGACTTGGGATGAATATCCAGCTAATACAACGTTGGAATATGATACAGATTCATTAACTATTGATTTTAATGCAACTGATACAAACTTAGATATATACTTTGTCAATGATTCGACCAATTTTAATATAACTTCTGGAGATGGAATATTGATAAATAAAACAGGATTGGCTTTGGGTGTGCATTATGTGAATGTTTCTGTGAATGATTCTGCGAATAATGTTGTTTCAATGACATATCAGGTAACAGTTACTGATAGTTTATATCCTACCTTTACTGTTATTCCAGCTAATCAAGTAATTAATTACACTCAATCATTGGGTTATCAGATTACGGCCACAGATAGACATAATGTTAGCAGCTATAGGGTTAATGACACTACAAATTTTCAGATAAATAATACAGGGTATCTGGCAAACAATACTGTTTTGTTAGGTGGATTATATAGCGTTATACTTTATATCAATGATTCAACTGGAAACCAAAATTCTTCATTGATAAATGTTACAGTTAATCTAGCGAATGTCAGCAATGTAACTGCTAATACTTCAACTGACTATGATCTAAGCCAGATTGATGCAAATCTAACATTGTATTTAGCTAGTAATGTTTCTACTACTCTTATTGTAGCGACACATAGCCCGAACACAACAGGAACAACAGCAGCTTTAACAGCTTTGAGGGGTATAGATGTAGAGATAGACAATAATACAGCAGGTAATCTGACTTGGGCGATGATAAAGATATACTATACTGATGCTGAATTAGCTACATTGAATATAGGTGAATCTAATCTAAAAATATACTACTATAATAATAGTGCAGGAGATTGGCAGTTGGAAGGCAGCCAAGGAGTTGATACAGCAAATAATTATGTCTGGGCAAATGTGACACACTTTAGTATATTTGCTGCGTTTGGAAGTGCAACTACAGCTGCTGTTGTATCATCAGGAGGAGGTGGAGGAGGTCGTTCTGTATCTCATGTATATAATGTGCCTTTTACTTTATCTCCAGTACAGGTAGGTCTTAAGGTGGATGATAAGGCATTATTTGCATATTTGGGGCAGAACCATATGATAAGAGTAAGGTCAGTCAGAGGACAGACAGCAGTTTTTGTGGTTACATCAACTGAACAGGTAGTCACTTTAGATGTCGGGCAATCTGCTGAACTTGATCTGGATGGAGACAAGAAAAGTGATATCCAATTGTCATTGAGTGATATATCAAGTGGCAAGGCTTTTTTTTATGTCAAGTCGCTTGATAGAACATCCTCATCGATGACTAAATCCCAATTGATGATGCATGCTAATAATTGGGTTAATGGAGCTATAACAAAAGAAGAGCTTATGCAATATGCAAACATATGGGTGGTGAGTTAAAATGAAAAAGACATTTTTATTGGTTTTATTTTTAGTAATCATTTCAGCAACAGCAATGGCAGCAGATTTGAGTCTACAAGTGAATCCAACGACTGTTACACCAAATAGCGATATTAAACTGATGGTCAAATCGTCTGGAATTCCAGATGGCAAGTGGGCAGTTGCTTATGATATCCTTCTTTCAGGAGGATGTACGAGAGCTGGAAAAACAACTATAAGTGGCTTTATGCTGAATGATGTTGGAGAGGATAAGACAGACGAATATACTATAAAATCGCCATCTACTGATGGTTTATGTAAATTTGATGTTACTTATGAATTTACAGGAGATACAGAAAAGAAGTCTACTGTAACGGCAACAATTAAAACACCTGCACCAGTTACGCCTCCATCTCAGACAATACAACCAATACCTGAGCCAGTTTCGGTACAACAAGAATCAGTACCTGAACCAGCCCAAATTGAGTCTAATAATTATACTGGGTGGATTATTATGATAGGTATTGCTTTAGTGGGATTCATCCTATTCTGGTTTATGAAGAAAAAAGAAGAAAAAAAACCCTTAAAGAAAGTGCATGAGAAGAAAAAACACTAATCTTTATATATTTCTTTTAATTTTATTATTTTTATGATAACTTCTGAGCAGATGAAGCAACTGGAAGATAAGTCTGAGCAGTTAGGTGTTTCTAGATCACAATTGATGGAAAATGCAGGCAAAGGAATATATGATTCTGTTAAGGAGAGGTTTTCTGATCTAAGAGACAAAAAAATATTGATTGTTGCTTATCATGGTAATAATGGAGGAGATGGCTTTGTTGCAGCTGATTACCTATCTTCTGAATGTGAGGTAGATGTTCTTTTTATAGGAGATGAAACAAAGTTTAAGAAAGAAGCTGATGTTAATTTTAGGAAAATCGAGAAGAATGACCTAATCCAGATATTGGTAGAACCAGAACAGCTTGATTTTGATGATTATGATATCATTATAGATGCTTTGTTGGGGACAGGCGTTGTTGGCGAGATAAAAGAGCCAATATCTTTTGTTATAGATATGATCAATAAATCTGATGCTTTTAAGATAGCGGTAGATATACCTTCTGGAATAGATCCTGATACAGGCGAAGGCAATAAGTTTGTTGATGCAGATATGGTAATAACTTTTCATGATATTAAGTCAGGTCTTGAAAAATTTAAAGATAAGACAGTTATTTTAGATATTGGAATACCTGGGGAGTTGATATAGATGGAATTTATGGATGTTATAAAGAAAAGAAGGAGCATAAGAAAATTTAAGGATAAAAAGATTAGTAATGAATTGATCGAGAAGATGATTGATGCGGCAAGATGGGCTCCATCAGGCATGAATGCTCAGCCATGGCAGTTTATCGCTATAAAAGACAAAGATAATCTAAAACAGGTAAGGGAGATGTATACTTATGGGAGAGAATATCTAAAGATATATGCTCAGGATACTAGTTTTGTTGAGAATGGAATCATAATCTTGGTTTTGGCTAGTAAGGCAACGCCGTGGGCTAAGTCGGATTGTTATTTAGCTATACAGAACATATTACTTGCAGCTACAGATCTGGGATTGGGCTCTTTGCTGATGGGGGCTATGATGGTTCCTGAGAATCTTTCAAAATTGATGGCTATGTGCAAGATAGACCCAAATTATGAAGTTTTGATGCCTATAGCTATAGGTTATGCAGATGAGGATCCAAAAACTCCTGAAAAGAAGGCAGTAAGGGATATTCTTCATTATGAGATATTTAGATAATAACCATAAAATTTAAAAACATGGCAATCTAATTTCTTATAAAATGCAAAAAAGAACTATTTTGAAGAATATCATTGTTTTGATATTATGTTTTTCTTTATTGTTCTCTGTCTCTGCTAAACAAGATAAATCTAATGAAATAAGCATAAGCCTTGAATATAATAAGGATTCAGCTTATGATGCAGATGACAATGGTGAAGAATCATTAGACGGGATAGTTGATCTTACAGTAGAAAAAAGCAAGTTTAGCTGGAAAGCTGATGAAAATAAAGTATGTACTTTGTGGTCAATCGAAAGTTTGGATGATAATAGGATATCAAAAGGATGTTATGGGGCTGAAAACTGCTGTAATTTTGCAGATCTGGTCTCTTTGAAGGATAGCTGGAAAGATGACTTTTATCTGAATTACGGAGCATTTGGAGCGACATATAATAATATCATTCATTCTCAAATTATGTATGTAGACTATGATATAAACCCGAATGATGCATTTGCTGAGATTGTAAGTTCAGATGTTGAACAGCTTAAAGCAAATTTCCAAGAGCCTGAATTAGGTGATAATTTTAGACAATGTGGCGAGACAGATGTTGGTGTTTGTGAATATGGCATACAGGAATTAAAATTTGATATATGGGGCAAATGTCTAGGTAGTGTTGATCCTGATGAAGAGATATGTGATGGATTAGATAATGATTGTGATGGATTGACAGATGAGCAGCTTGTGCAGGAATGTGGTACAGATGTTGGAGCTTGTGTTTCAGGAACCCAGACATGTGCTAATGGTAAATGGGCAGATTGTTCTGGAACTTATATCGGTTCATCTGATGAAGTCTGCGATGGAATAGATAATGATTGCGATGACGAAGTTGATGAGGGTTGTGAATGCGTAAATGGTGTGGTCAGGAGCTGTGGTTCTGATATTGGAGAGTGTGTTTCAGGAACACAGAAGTGTGCTGGCGGAAAATGGGGGCAATGTAAAGGAAGTGTGGCTTCTGTAAGTGAGGAATGTGACGGCCTTGATAATGATTGTGATGGTTTTGTCGATGAGGATGTCACGCAGGAATGTGGGGAGTATCATCTAGGGGCATGTAAAAAAGGCACACAAAGTTGCATGACTGGAGAATGGGGCGTTTGTGAGGGAGCAGTCAACCCTGGTTTTGAGATATGTGATAATATTGATAATGATTGCGATGGTAAGGTTGATGAATCATTAAGCAGGAAATGTGATGGCAAGGGCAATCAAGAATGTTCAAATGGTGTTTGGAGCCAATGTAAGGGAGAGGGCAAGATTATCATCTGTCATTATCCTCCTGGAAATCCTGCTAATAAACATACTATTGAAATTGATGAAAGTGCATGGCCTGCTCATGAAGAACATGGAGATACTATAGGTGAGTGCGATGAAGAAGGGTGTTTGCCTTCATTAGAGATCTGCGATGGACTGGATAATGATTGTGATGATGAAGTTGATGAGAACTTAGTCAGAGCATGTGGTTGTGATTGTGCAAAAACACACATACTTTTGGTTTTGGACGATAATAACAATAATGAGGATATACAAGATATTGATAACTTAAAATCAGATTTTGATGCGCTTGATATAGACTATACATTTATCAATGAACCTACAAATGGGTTAACCTATGATCAAATAAGAAATTATGATCTTGTCTGGTTTTCAAATCCAGGGTGGCCATTGGACGATATCAATACATTAAATGCTTTAACACAGTATGTAAATGAGGGAAATCCAGTAGTTATGCAGGGAGATGATATGACTTGGGCGCAAGGATCAGCTACAAATAATGATATGATATTATTTACAGGGCTTAAAAATATAAACAATGGATTAGATTCTGATTATACTGTTACGTTTGGAAATGATGATCATCCATTATTGAACTTTCTCGGCGGAAAAAGTTTTACCTATAAAGAGGATGATATAGATACATCTACTGTATATTTAGATGATGTTGAAGTTTTAGCTTCTGCTGTAAATAAAAATGATGGTTCAAAAAAAGGTCCTGCTCTTGTTGTCAGGGATTTATCAGAGCAGGGAAAGGGAGTTATAATAGTAGCTTTGCTGACTTTTATGGAGATTGAACCAAGATGGCATGGGACAGCGCTTACAGGAAACATCGTAAACTGGCTTCTTAATAAGGCTGGTAAATGTGAATGCGGTACAGATGTTGGAGCTTGTACTGTAAGCACTCAGACATGTATCAGTGGTGATTGGGGTGTATGCGAAGGTATTCCGCCTATACATGAGATATGTAATGGTGTAGATGATGATTGTAATGGTAAGATTGATGATGGATTAATATGTGAGTGTCATGTGGGTCAGACTGAGATATGCGGGACAGATACAGGACAGTGCAAAAGTGGAGAAAGAACGTGTTTAGATGGTTTATGGGGAGAATGTGTAGGCAGCATAAATCCGATTGATGAAGTTTGCGGTGATGGACGGGATAATGATTGCAATAATATTATTGATGAGAACTGTTGTTTTGATGCAGATGGTGATACATATCTGCCTGCTTCATGTGGAGGAGATGATTGCGATGATAATAACTCTTTGATACATCCAGGTGTTGAAGAATCATGTAATTCAGTTGATGATGATTGTGATGGGTTTGTTGATGAATCTCTTGCTAGGATATGTGGAGATACTGATATTGGGCAGTGTTCTTTTGGATTAAGCACTTGTTTTGGTGGTGTATGGGGAGCATGTGTCGGTAGTATAGCTGCTTCTGATGAGATATGTAATAATATTGATGATGATTGTGATGGGATGATCGATGAGGGTCTTACTCAGGTATGTGGGAGCAATATTGGACAGTGTGTTGCAGGATTACAAAGCTGTTCAAGCGGTATCTGGGGAGAGTGTATAGGTAGTGTTGATTCTTCTCAGGAGATCTGCGATGGACTGGATAATGATTGTGATGGATATTTTGATGATGATATATCATGTACATGCTTAGAGAGTGAA
>JBDRQV010000185.1:0-13287 GCA_043826105.1 Nanobdellota archaeon
TCTGGAATGACAGAAGCAGATCTTGCTCGTCCTGTTGTTGTTATAACTGACTTTGAGACAGAAAAATTAGAATTTGAGATATATACCTATGGTGAACAGACAGTAGTAGTTCCAGTACAAGAAGATATTGCAAAAAGCGGAGTCCATAAGTTAGCAGAAGAAAACATCCAAAAAGAATTCATGAATTATACAAGCAGAGCAGAAGTTAAATGTGTATCTGACAACAAATGCATCGTGAAAGTTCCTGAAAGAGATATCGCAAGGATTATCGGAAAAGAAGGAAAAACCATCAATGAATTAGAAAGAAAGATAGGGATGAGCATTGATGTTCAGGAATTGTCAGAAGTAGACGCAAAAAAGACAGACAAGAAAGAAATCCCTTATCAATCTACAATAAAGAAAAATAGTCTGATGATCGATATGGGCATCAAGATGCAGAACAAAGACTGTGCTATCTACATCGGTGATGATTTCTTTTTATCAGCAAAAGCAGGTTCAACTGGAGTGATAAAGATCAAAAAGAACAATCCTATTGGGAAACAGTTGATAAAAGCGATCAATTCTGGAAGAGCTATTAGAGTGTTTGTTTAAAGATTATATTCTCTTTTCCTAGTATCGGATAGTATAGATTCAAAGATATAAAGGCTTAAATATTGGAATTTGATTTTAGAATAAATGGAGGAACTTATCCTTATCTAAAATGAAATTCTTTGATTATAAAAAATTCAATGCTTTAGCAGCATATCTAAGTATGGGTGCATATCTAGAAACAGGTATTCCTACATTTAGTGGTGGATTAGAGATGCTCGCTGGTGATACCCTGCGTTCTTGCGCTGATTTAAGAGTACCTGTGGCAGGTGTGATTCAAGCAAGCAACAGTGGTTTTTTTAAGCAGACCATTGATCAAGAAGGCAATCAGATTGAAACCCCAGTCTATTGGGCTCCGCACAAAACTTTGAAAAGAATCGGTGAGACAGTTACGATCAATTATAAAGGCAGAAACTTAAAAGTCGGTGCTGCTTTATTTGTTGTTGATGGTGAAACAAGATATCAGATCCCTGTTTTTATGTTAGATACAAATTTTGATGAAAATTATCATACAGGACAAGAAGATGACAGGACAATAACTGGAAGGCTTTATCCTGATCATGAACAGAGAATTGCACAAGAAAATGTGCTAGGGCAGGGTGCCATCAAACTTCTGAAGGCCATAGGATATGATAACATCAAAGCAGTCCATATGAATGAAGGCCATGCTGCTTTTGCTACCCTGGAACTGTTGGCCCAGGGCCTGACTCCTGATCAAGTTAGAGATATCTGTGCATTTACAACACATACCCCAGTTGCAGCAGGTCATGATACATGGGATTATGAACAAGCTCACGCAGTACTTGGAGATTTTTTACCTAAAAATATAAGAGATCTTGCAGGAAATGATAAACTAAGTATGACTTTGCTGGCTAAAAACCTAAGTGGTTATGTAAATGCTGTCTCTAAAAAACATGCAAGAGTTTGCTGCGCTATGGATGTTTTTCAAGGAACAAATGTAAATTATGTTACTAATGGCATACATCCAAAAACATGGGCTGTAACCCCCATTTCTACTTTATTAGATAGATACTTCAGAAATTGGAAAATGCATCCTGAAACGCTTGATGAAGCTACTAGCCGTATTCCATTAAATGTATTATATGCTGCAAAAGACAGAGCAAAAAGATATTTGATAGGTGAAATAAATTCAAAATACCCTGTTAAGTTTGATGGGGATGCTATTACATTAGTTTGGGCCAGAAGGTTTACAGAATATAAAAGACCCGCACTTATATTGAAAGATATGGAGAGATTAACCAAACTTGCTGAGAAATATGGAGATATCCAACTGATCTTTGCAGGAAAAGCGCACCCTAGAGACCCAGAAGGAAAACGATTGCTAAAAGAGGTTGTTCAGGCTAGTAAGAATTCCAACGGAAGAGTCAGGATAGCATTTATGGAAGGGTATAATCCAAGGATAGCCAGGATGTTGATGGGTGGAGCAGACGTCTGGTTAAACACTCCCAGAGTTTCAGAAGAAGCATCAGGAACTTCAGGCATGAAAGCAGCACTTAATGCTTGTATTAACTTTACAACTTTTGATGGATGGGTCCCTGAAGGTTATGACTTGGATCCAAAAGGTTTCCAGATTATAGGCCTTAGGGATGATAGGTTAAAAAGATGGGATGATTCACAATATGAAGATGCGCTAGATTCTGAAAGTCTTTATGCTGGTTTAGAAGAACTTATGGAAACTCACAAGAATAATCCATTTGGATTGATAGAGAGAGGGAGACACTCAATAAGGCAGATAAGTCATTTCAACACCCATAGGGTAGTAAGACATTATGCAGATGCTGCATGGAACCTTAAGTTATACTAATCAAAACTTTTAAATATATGACAAAATAATCAATAATATATGCTAGACATAAGATTTATCAGGGAAAACGAAGAGACAGTAAAGAAAGATTTAGAGAAGCGCCATGATAAAGAAAAATTAAGATGGGTAGATGATCTATTAAACAAAGATGAAGAATATAAAAAACTTTTACAGGAAAATCAGGATCTAAGGCATAAAAGGAATAACCTAACACAAGAGATAAACAAGCTTAAAAAAGAAAAAAAAGATATTTCTAAAGTGATAAAAGAAGCAAAAGAGCTTCCGGATAAGATAAAGGAATCTGAAGAAAAGATTCAAGACCTCCAAAAAAAGATAAACTATTACCTTATGAGATTGCCGAATATCTTACACAAAAGCGTGCCAGTAGGAAAAGATGATTCTGAGAACAAAGAGATAAAGAGATGGGGAACAATCCCTAAATTCGATTTTGAATTGAGATCACATGGTGAATTGATAGAAGAATTAGGATTAGCTGATTTTGATCAGGCCGCAAAAGTAGCTGGAAAAGGATTCTACTATCTCATAGGAGATCTTGCTTTGATGGAACAAGCATTGCAAAGACTAGCGATTGACTTCTTAACACAAAATGATTACAAGCTCGTAGAGCCGCCGTTGATGCTCAGAAGAAAACCATATGAGGGCGTGACAGACCTTGCTGACTTTGAGACAATGATGTACAAAGTTGAAGGAGATAATGAAGACCTTTTTTTGATAGCCACCTCTGAACACCCGATTGGGGCATTGATGATGAATAAAGTGTTAGAAAAAGACCAGCTGCCGATAAGATATGTTGGAGTAAGTCCCTGTTTTAGGAAAGAGATAGGTTCTCATGGTATAGATGAAAAGGGTCTTTTCAGGGTCCATCAATTTAACAAGATTGAACAGTTCATTTTCTGCGATCCTGAAGATAGCTGGAAATTTCATGAGGAGCTGATTAAAAACGCTGAAACATTGTTCCAGAAATTAAAGCTCCCCTACAGGATAGTAAATATATGCACTGGTGATATTGGGATTGTAGCTGCAAAAAAATATGATCTTGAAGTCTATATGCCTAGAGAAAAGACATACAAAGAAGCTGTAAGTTGTTCTAACTGCACATCTTACCAGTCAGTAAGACTAAACATCAAGCAAAGGATCGGAGAGAAAAAAGAATATATACATACATTAAACTCAACAGCGATCGCAACTGGACGTGCCTTAAGGGCGATTATCGAAAACTATCAACAAAAAGATGGTTCAATAAAAGTTCCTACAGTCCTCCAGAAATATATGAACAATAAGAAAGTGATTGGAAAAAATGACTAAGATCCACGGCATAGTATATGTTATAATTGGAGTTGCTGTAGCACTCTATAGCTATAAGGTCAATCCTACAAAGTTAATTCTATTTATGTATGCTGGAATCATCTTTTCTATTTGGGGTTTGATCAGGATATTTATCGACAGAGCTAAGAAACCAAAAGTACACAAACACCACCAACAAAGATCAATGCCTCATCCTCAAGCACCCATCCATCAACAAGGCTCACCAGTAGCTAAATTTTGCCATAGATGTGGAACAACATTGCATAATTTTCAGAATTTCTGCCATAACTGTGGTGAAAGATTAACACACCATAAATAATAATGTTTAAAAATAATGGCTTCTTTCTTATTTTAAAATGACCTTATTCAAAGATATGTTAGGTTCTGAAGAATCCTTGATCAGAGACGATATTCCCCTAGACTACAGCTATATGCCCAAATTGGTGCTTCATAGGGAAGCACAGCAAAAATACATTGCATCGTGCATCATGCCTTTATTTCAAAAAAGAAACGGAAAAAATCTATTGATATACGGCAAACCTGGAATAGGAAAAACACTGATTACAAATCATGTCTTAGATGCAATAGATGAAGAAGAAGTTGAAGAAGAAGTCATCCCGATATACATAAACTGCTGGCAAAAAAACACAAACTTCAAGATAATTCTGGAAATATGCAAAAAATTAGACTATAAATTCACTCAAAATAAGAATACTGATGAATTATTTGAGATTGTAAAACAGATGTTAAACAAAAAATCTGTTGTTTTCTGCTTTGATGAGATAGACAAGATAGAAAACCTGGATATGGTCTATTCCATCCTTGAAGAGGTCTACAGAAAGACCATCATTTTCCTGACAAACCATAAATCATACATCGATAATATTGACCATAGGTTAAAATCAAGATTGATGTTAGACTTATTAGAATTCAAGCCATATAATTTTGAACAGACAAAAGATATCTTAAAAGAAAGGATAAGATACGCATTTGTCGATAATGTATGGGAAGAGGATGCGTTTGAATTGATAGCAAGAAAAACATCTGAAAACGAAGACATAAGGACTGGACTCTTCATGATAAAAGAATCTGCAAAGATCGCTGAAGAACGAGCATCAAGAAAGATAACTGTTGATGATACCCAAAAAGCGATAAATAAAGCAGATGAAGTGAACATAAGAAGCTCTGATGACCTGGAAGATGAGACTAAAAGCATATTGAACATAATAAAGAATAATTCTGGAATAAAGATGGGCGAACTGCATAAGCTTTATCTGGAAAAAGGCGGAAGACAAGCCTATAAGACTTTTACAAGAAAGATCAAAAAGTTAGAGGATGGAAATTTTGTAACATGTAAAAAGATCGAAGGCGGACCTGAAGGCAACTTTACTGTTGTCAATTATGCAAAAACAAAGAAACTGACTGAGTTCTGATTCTTTCAATATCTCACCTCAAACCCATTATAATTCTCTTTGATTTCTTCCCATTCAAATTTAACATCATCTACTCTGGCTGCTGAAGGGCCATCATGACAAAAAGAGATAAATTCTTTCAACTGTTCTGCATCACCCTGTCCGACAGCCTCCACCTTGCCATCAGAAGTATTCCTGACCCATCCTTTAACACCTAATTGTCTTGCCTTTTTTTGGGTATTATCCCTAAACCAAACTCCATGCACTCTTCCTGAAATAAACAGATGAACCTGTCTCATTTTCTTCTTATTTTTTTCTTTTTCTTTAATTTTTTATCAGCAATATGATTAACTCTTTTGTACAACCTATACATCAATAAAATTATAAGTAATGATACTAGTATCATCAATATAAGCGCAACTAATAACAGATAATTCCTTCCTGGTGCTAATGCCTGTGCACAGTCAGATGGGCAATTGATAGCATTCTCTCCTTCACCACATACACCATTGCCACATAAGCAAAAAGTTGCATCAAATACTTTATCCTGATCTATCTTCTTCCCTACTAATATATACACATCATCAGGAGAGCAATCATCGATATGCATATCATAATATTTATTATATCCAAATATCTTTTCAGAGACGATCTGTTCAATAACTTTCCTTGTAGTAAAATCATCTAATATGTCCAGATGTGTGTTGTTTATTTCCCAATAATCAGAGCATTTATCATTTATAAAACCATCTCCTATATGCTGTGCACTCTTTAAAGATAGTACTCCGTCGCTAAGATTGTAACCGCCAAACAGATCAGATATGTCTAATTTTGTAAATAACATATCAAACTCAAAGTTTCTTATTCCAGATATTACCCTGTAATCAACACCTGGCACCCTTGGGATCAATTCACCCTTCTCTATATAATCGACAAGCTGGGTACTTACACTAAACAAAGCCAAAGGAGAGTCTTCATTTATGAACCTTCCAAATAATTTTTTATACATAGACATGACAGGAGAACCTTCATTCGGAACACTGACCAATATAGCTTTCTTGATCTTTCCTAGATAAGATCTGTTCTCCTGATAAGCATTGTATATTGCTTTCTGTGTTATTAATCCACCCAATGAATGAGAAACGATAAACAATCTATCAAATTCATCAGATATAGATTCAAGCTTAACAACAAGCTCTTCTGCTTTTTGGTCTACAGTCCCAGTCATAGGATATCCGAAAGTATAAGCAGAGTATGGTTTCTGCGTCAAACGGATATCATCTATCATAGGCTGGTAAGTTACCGGAGAACTTGCAAAACCATGTATAAACAAGATAGCATCCCTTGTTGGTTTTTCTGGCTCATAGACTTTTTCTAGTGTTGAGCCATAGCAATTAGTACATATAACTCCCATCAAGGCAAATATTATCTTATTGTCATTTGATTGATATTGGCTTATATCATATACTGTAGCAGTAATAATTTTATTATCTTTATCCAGCTCCCCGCCTATATATTCCCACCCATCATCAACTTTGACATAAACATTTAATGTTTCAGGCAAAACATATTCTTCTTCAACATAAGGTAAGCTTATTATCATATCTGATACTACTTTTTCATTTAATTCTATAACCAATGGTGTACCTACTATCTTAAAACGTGTGTTTTCTGCTTCTTTTATCGATTCATTAGGCATAGATAAAGTGACCTCAAGACCCTTGATCGAATTGCCTAAGAACTGAACAGAATTATTTCCACTCCTCAAGATATCATCATTATCAGTTATTTCAACAGATTTTTCTGCTATTTTTATAGGCATAGCCTCAGGCGGCAGATATACTGATTGCCTCCTTCTTTCAAATATTTTTTCACCACACTTCAAAGCATCGATTTCTGTAAAAGATATATCTAAACATCTGCCTTGGCTGCATTTCATTGCTCTTAGATCAATAAAGTTATCAGGCACATTAAAAGATATGTCTAGATCTTCACCAAGACAATCTATAACTACTGGCTCAGCAGCCAGTTCATATCCTAAAGGTATGATCTCTTGACTAACCTGTGAATTAGTTATATCCAATGTCTTATTTCTTTCTGTGTATCTTATATTATAGCACGGAGAACCTGCATTTCGTGTAGATGTAGCAGCTGCAACCGAAACTCCGCTTAAAAATGAAGGAGGAGGTGTAACAGGCGGAGGTGTAACAGGCGGAGGTGTAATAGAAGGAGGTGGACTTGAACCGACAACTTGACAAATACCAGCAGAACAGATATAACCTGCTCCACAACCACAATCACCAGGACATGATTCACAATTCTCTGCACCATTGCAGGTTCCATCACCACAAGAGATAGCAACTGCAGCAGATTGTAAGAGGATAATTCTCGTCTCTGTACTGTTAACATTATTTGATGTATCATTCACAGTTACATTCAGATAATAAGTACCATAAGCCAAACCAGTTATATTCCAATAGAAAGGACTTGTGCTTGAATTGCTGCTGTTCACAATGCCATCTGTATTCCATAAAGTTATGTTGATTGTATCAATAGCAACATCATCTGTTGCTGTGACATTAACTGTAATAAATGTGTGATCATATGTTCCTGCAACAGTTGTTGGTAAATTAAAATTAATATTGGGTTTTATCGTATCAGTCATATTCCCTTCACCAGCTATAAATCTAGTAAAATGAGATGTTGTAAATGTAAGATTATTATTGATATAAGTTATTAAATTACAGGTAGGATCAGTTGTATCAGTACAATTTACAAAAGTGGTATCATCTGATGCTACTTCAGGATGTGCTCCGGTAAAAGGTAAGTTCTTAATCTTAACAACAGCACTTCTGTTCATTTCAGTAGCTAATGAAGAGTTTACAGTAATTGAATTATTTGAAATATTCAATACATCATAAAGGTTGACCTGTCCAGTTATATTAAATCCAGAGGTATAGTTTATTGAACCGTTTGGATTCTCTAAAACAACTGAAGATGTAATGTTTTGGTCGATAAATGTCTGGTTAAATATCAGATTATTGTTCTGATCTGTCCATAAATAAAAGGCACCATCAGGCGTATTTGTAAAGGTTATATTACTGAATGAATTATTCTCTGCATAAGAAAGGCCGTAAACAGGCGCATTAAAAGATTTAACATAAATACCAAATCCCCCAGTATAGTTTATTCTAACATGCTCAAATATATTCTGATCAGAACTAAGGATAATTCCAATCGCTGCTCCACCTGAAGTTGAAGTATAATTAGCAATCTCAATATTTGAAAATGTATTATTAGTACATGTTTGTGAACCTGCATCAATTCCTAAAATTCCAATAGCCTCTCCACCGCCGAAAGGATGAACATCAGTAATATTATTTTGATTTATAACAATATCCGAAAAGATGTTATTAAAAGAATTGACTCCACCACCTATACCTCCTCCTATAACTGGACCGATAATAGTATTATTTGTTATAGTTATATCATTAAATTCATTGTAACTAGCAGAGAATAGTCCGATAGATCCACCACCAATATATCCTGAAGCATCAGTCATTTCAACTTTATTATTTTGAATTATGATCTGGGCAATATGGTTATTGTCTACCCCTGACTGATAAAATCCTAATATTCCTCCCCCGATTATTGTTGAATTAGAGAAAACATAATTTTTATCAAATGTTACATCAGTTAAATTATTATTGCTCGCCCTATATAGCCCAAATATGCCGCCTGAATCCATATCAGTACCATAAAGAGTGATATTATTGCTTTCAAAAACAAGATTTTTAAAAGTATTATTTTCTGAAACGTCATCTATTACAGCTATTCCGCCTTTAATATTTGCCCCCCATACAAATACTGTATTCGATGTAAAGTTTAGGTTTGTAATATTATTTTTATTACCTTCTAAGTATAGCAGCCCCCCTGCTAAATTTACATTTGATGTTATATTATTATTATAAAAACTACTAGCATTAACAAGATTAAAATCTGAATCAAGAATATAAATACCTGCGCTAATACTTGCATTATTAGATGTGAAGTTAATATTATTAAATGAATTATTTGACCCTAAACTTAAATACATTCCAGCATAATCCCCGTTATTAGCATAGATAGTATTGTTATCAAATAAGCTATTGTTAACATTCTCTAAGTTGATTGCCCTTGTAAAATTAGTGATAAAACAATTCTTAACAGTAACATTAGCCCTATTACTGATATTAAATCCATATCCATTCTGTTTACCTATTATTGAATAACCGCTACAATCCAAAGTTATATTATCTGCTGTAATATTAAAGCAAGAACCATCTGTAGTAACATCTTCACTCAAGGTATAAGTAGTGCCCGAACTATTCAACTCCCCACAATCCAAAACAGCATCAACTGTAACAAATCTTGTTTCAGTAGAATTCTCATTATCTGAAGAATCAGAAGCATATACAGAATAGTTATAAACTCCATCTAACAGGCCATTTGTAGAATTCCTGCTCTGATTTACATAAAGATACCATTGTGTTGAATTAAACTTGTTCAGATTAGACACATACTGTTGATAAACCTCACCAGCAGATAGAGTCCTATTCCA
This sequence comes from Nanobdellota archaeon, assembly GCA_043826105.1. Classification (GTDB taxonomy): domain Archaea; phylum Nanobdellota; class Nanobdellia; order Woesearchaeales; family DATDXC01; genus JBDRQV01. The sequence goes on from JBDRQV010000185.1 coordinate 9,752, forward strand.
GATCCTGACTTCATCGATAGTCCCATTAAAATATGATGATCCAGTAAATTTTCCGATAAAACAATCATCTAAAACAATAGTACTTGGACTAGAACCACCGCCTGCAATAGATTTGCCATCCAGATATAATTTAGGTGCTCCGGAGTTCAAAGTTGCAACAAAATAATGCCACTCCCCTGTAGAATAAAGGTTAGAATCATAACTGACCCACGAATATCCACCATTAAAAGCAATTGAGATAGAACCATTTTGATATAAGTATAATCCAAAGGCATGCCTATCAACGTGTTCCCCTATCACCATAATGGCCTGATTATCCATCTCATCAGCCTTAAACCATGCTTCTAATGTACCAGAAACTGAAGCACCCGACATACCAGGAAGATCTTTACCACAGCTGATATAACCGAGTTTACCATCAAAATAAAACCCACCTTCATATCTACCGTCAAGAACAGATGAAGCGCTGCCCGATACTGTACCATTATTGCCCCTGACTGAAAAATCAACAACATATGTATTGTTCTCATCTAGACTGCTCCTGTTATCAAAGTTCATCATCAACACTAATGAATCGTCATATATTGTATAATTGGTTCCATTCCAATTATAAACAATATCCTTCAGATCTGGCTCTCCGATTGAAACATTAATAGCAAAATAAGTATCAGTTATAGTTGTACCATTATCTGGAGTTGGATAAGTAAAATTAATATTTGGTTTTATCGTATCAGTTATATTCCCTTCACCAGCTATAAACCGGGTAAAATGAGATGTAGTAAAAGTTAAGTTATTATCAATATAAGTCACATCAGTACATGCTGGATCTGTTTCAGAAGTGCAATTGACAAAAGTAACATCATCTAATGCATATTCTACATGCGCATCAGTAAATGGCAGATTTTTAATCTTAACAACAGCACTTCTGTTCATTCCATCAACTATTGAAGAATTAACTGTTACCGAATTATTTGAAATATTCAAAACATCATAAATATTGGCCTGATCAGTAAAGTTAACACCAGATGTATAATTTATCGAACCGTTTGGATTCTCAAAAACAACTGAAGTAGGGAAAGATGAATTGATGAATGTCTGGTTGAAGATAAGATTGTTGTTCCATGTTCCACTATATATTCTTAACGAGCCAGAAGATGCATCTACCAGAGTATTATTGATAAATGTATTATTTGAAGGATAGCCTGTTGAGATATAGGTAAAATCAGATATGTCTATTGCCCTTCCTGCTGAATAGTTTATGTTGCAGTTCTCAAACCTGTTTTTGCTGACTGTACCTGAAAGGGATATAGCTGGGTAGGTTGTAGAGTCATCATTTATTGTTATTCCTCTGAAAGTGTTGTTGTCTGACGAAGTGGTTAAGATGCTAAGGTCCCATAAGCTGATCGCTCCTCCAAACACAACTAAGGTAGAACTTGGATTGTTCCTGTATAGGGTTATATCGGAAAATATGTTGTTGTCAACATCTCTGTATGTGCCTATAGAACCTCCGACCAGGTATCCATCTGTCCGGACAGTGTTGTTTGCTATCGTGATGTTGCCGAATATGTTAGCGTAAGATGTCTCTGCAAGGCCTATGATTCCGCCCCACAGATAACCTGGAGTATAGATAGTATTGTTCAGTATCGTAAAGTTCAGGACAGTATTGGTGTAACCATTTAACATGCCTAATACGCCGCCGTATGTCGAACCGCCCGAGAGTAATGTGAGGGTGTTGTTTATGATAGTAAAATTGAACAGATTGTTGGAGTATGCCCTGTTGAATCCTACTGCTCCGCCCCCATAGGTATTGTTTGTGACAGTTATGTTATTTGAACTTACCAAAACATTACTTACATTGTTGTCGTTAGACTGATACATGCCTAATGCTCCTCCTGCTCCTAGGTTGGCTGTAGAATAGATATCATTAGAAGATTCCTCGATATCAGATATCATGTTATACCTGCTGTAGTATAATCCTAACACTGCCCCACCCTGAGTATCGTTAAATGTTATATTGTTTGAAGTTATAGATATATTCTGCATGTTGCAGCTATCAACACTATCCATGCCCAACACCCCACCGCCAAATATGATAAGATAAGCATCGACAACATTTGAATTGATAGTTATGTTAGATAAGATAGTGTTATTGGAATTAGATGTAAATCCCAGGATACCTCCACCATCAATGTTGGCGCTGCTGTTTATTCTGTTAGATATCATTATTGTATCTCTTACAGTATTGTTCTGAGAGTCATGTAATCCTAAGATACCGCCACCTATTATACTATTGTTGACATTGACATAATTTAAGTTTAGTAGATTATTGGTTATGTTGTTAGAATCTGATGACCTTAAGCCTAATATCCCTCCTCCCCAGATCAATAGAGTGGTGATCGTATTTGATGAGAGAGTATTGTTGCTTATTGTGTTATTCGTTACCCAATAACTGTCAGAGCTTGGATAAAGTCCGATTATTCCACCACCTATTATCTGGGTATCAACAGATACGTTGTTGAAGTAGAATTGGTTATTGGCTATGGTATTGTTAGATGCGTTCCAGAAAAGGCCAACGATACCGCCTGGACCTAAAGACCCTGGATTAGATATAGTGTTATATTCAAAATGATTATTAGATATGATATTATTGTTACCTCCCCTTAAGTGCACTCCTGTATTTTCGCTGGCATTATTGTTGCTGAAGTTAGAGTTAGTTATCCTATTTGAATAGCATTCCTGCATATATATTCCTGCATAAACACCGTTATTAGCATAGAGAGTATTATTATCAAATAAGCTGTCATTTACCAGGTATAGATGGATGGCTCTTGTAAAGTTGGTTATAAAGCAGTTCTTTATGGTTATGTTACTTCCCCTTATGCCTTTTATAGATATTCCATAACCCTCCTGATTACCTATTATCCTATGGTTAGCGCAGTCTAATGTTATATTACTGGTAGTTATGTTAAAGCAATAATCATCTGTAGTAACATCCTGGCTTAAGGTGTATAATGTATTGGTTAAGTTAAGTTCGCTGCAGAGAATAGCCTCACTTATATTCCCCTCCCCTGCCCTGAAGCTTGTAAAGTGAGAAGTAGTAAATGTAAAATTACTACCTGCATAATTAGTATGGGTGCATGCCGGATCAGTACTGGCAGTACAGTTTGCAAAGTTAACATCATCCAAAGCATATTCTGCATGAGCATCAGTAAATGCCAAGCCATAAAGAGTTACAACTGCACTCCTGTTCATATCTAAAGCGATTGAAGAATTGATAACTATCAGGTTATTTGTAATGCTCAATGCATTATAAACATTTACCGGGTCAGTAAAGTTGATCCCGTTTGTATAATTGACAAAACCGTTTGTATCCTCTAAAACAACAGATGAAAAGAAAGTTATATTTGCAAAAGACTGGTTGAACATTAGATCATCATTCTGTCCAATGTATAAAGAACCAGTTATAGCATTGTCCAACGTAATATTTGTAAATCTATTGTTTTGGCAATATTGAGTCGGCCCTTCTCCTCCTGTTG
>JBDRQV010000186.1:0-8383 GCA_043826105.1 Nanobdellota archaeon
GCCTTTCCCTCAGCAACTAACAGATTATTATAGACTGAAACGCCGTAAGATCTCATTCGCCATGTCTTTTCAGCCAATCTCCTCATGATTCCCATCTTGACATCTGTTTTAGAACGCAGTTTCGAATCAAATATGAATAAAGATTTATCAAGCCTATTCATTTTGGAAACATTTATTTTTTTTCCATTACAATAAGCACCCTTGCCTTTTTGGGCATGATACATCTTTCCCAAGACAGGCATATTTATTACTCCAAGAATAACTTCATCTTTATGCTTTAATGCTATAGAAACGCCAAATAATGGATTATCGATGATAAAATTATGTGTACCGTCTAAAGGATCGATGATCCATTTATAATCAGAATTTTTTCTGGTCGTTCCTAATTCTTCACATTTGAGAGTATGGTCTGGAAAGTTCTTTCCAAGGATATTTCTTATAGCTTTGGTGCTTTCAATATCAGCTTTTGTAACAAAACTATCATCTTTCTTAGCTTTTTTAGCAATACCTGTCTCAAAATATCTTAGCTGTATCTTTCCAGCTTCTTTTGCAGCCTTTATAGCCTCTTTTTTATAGATATCCTGCATTTTCTAGATTCTCTGATATTCTTTGAGATACATCTCCTGCTTCAGCTTCAAACTCCTCTCCAGTTATCATCTCAAATAGCTGGATATATCGCTTGCTCAATTCAATGACCAACTCTTCTGGTGCATCAGGCAATGTTTCATCTTTATAAGGATCACAATGTTCCTTGAACCACAGTCTAAGAAATTCCTTGTCGATATTCTCAGGCTCTTCCCCTTTTGCAAACTTTTCTCCATAACTCTCTTTTATCCAGTAACGGGAACTGTCAGGAGTATGTATCTCATCGATCAGATATATCTCTCCATCTTCATCATAACCAAACTCATATTTGGTATCGACCAATATCAATCCATTGTTGGTAGCTATTTCAGTTCCCCTTTCAAACAATTTTAATGCCTTATCTGCAACATAATCCCATTGTTCCTGGGTCATCAGTCCCCTGGAAACGATCTCTTCGGCAGAGATCTTCTCGTCATGCTCATCAGATTTGGTTGTGGGCGTGATTATGGGCTTGTCAAATTTCTGATTCTTTTTCATGCCTTCTGGCAATATATTTCCACAAAATTTCCTTTCTCCCTTGGAATATGCAGTCCATGCAGCTGTTGATGTAACTCCAGTTATATACCCTCTTACTACAAATTCAACTGGAAAAACTTTCATCTTCTTACAGACAACAACATTAGGATCAGGGACATCGATCACATGATTTTTGACAATATCTTTTGTATGTTCAAACCAAAAAGCAGATGTCTGTGTCAAGACCTGGCCTTTGAACGGAATATTTGCAAGATTCCTGTCAAAAGCAGACTGCCTGTCTGTCGATATCAAAAAAACCTTATCATCTGAAACATAAACATCTCTTACTTTCCCTTTATATTTCTCCCCAAGTCCTGAAAGGTCTGTTTCTTTAAGCGTAAATTTAATCTGTTCTTTTATTATTTCATCTGAAATCATTTTCCCACCCTTATCTATTTTTTACGGATCTTTTTATCATGCATCAATACATTTTCCATATCGCTTATCCTTTTTTCTTTCAATTTAATCTCATATTTTCCATTTAGATTCATTATCTCGATAGCAGCTAAAGCAGCATTATCTCCCCTGTTTAATCCGACCCAAAGGCCATGGTTAGAATGTTTTAATATATTCAATGCAGCTTCTGCTTTGTCATCTTTTTTGATCATCAATGGGACATAGATGACAAGCTCATCAGTTTCTTCGACAGGTTCATCAAAAAAAGTAAACTCAATGTTTATACCATATTTATCTGGCTTGTCAGCAAATTTATATTTGATCCCAAATTCATTGAATATGCTGATAGCTTTTGTTACAGCTTCATTGCTCTTAGGCCCTATTAAAGTGACAGAATCATAATTTCTCAGCATGTTTACTGCTTCTTCTGCAGCAACCTCTGCCTTATTTACGCCCACACTCAAAACAGGTATTCCCGGAGGCATCTGCATGATGCTTAACAGAGCATCCAAACCTTGATAATTGCTGTGAACAGGGATTCCAATTACAGGCTTCAATGTTTTAGAAGCTACAACACCAGGTAAGGCAGCGCTTAACCCAGCACCAGCAATAACTACAGAAAAATCTTCTGCTTTGACAGCCTTTTCAACTTCATCAGGAGTCCTATGAGCAGATAATACTCTTAGATCATATTTGATATTCGCTTTTTTAAGATGATCTATGACTACATTGTATATATCTTCATCTGATTTTGATCCAAAAATAACCAAGACCTTCAACATCAATACCACCTCTCATAATAATTTTGCTTCCTGATAATTCTCATTGAACAACAGATTCTTAGCGATCTCTTCTGCAGTTTTCTTAGAATCAACTTTCAATGACCATAATACCCCTTTTTCAATTGATTTTATTTCTTTCAGGCCCAACCTGTCCTTTAATGTGCTTAACAGACCCACACATCTATCATCGATATCATTGACTAAAATATTAAATCCTTCTTCTTTTAATCCAAACTCAGATGTATTTTTGTTTGCATTTACTACAATGTCAACTTTAGCTATCTTTTTCTTGAACTTTTCTAAATCTCCATCGATATCAAACTTGTAATATGTGAGTCTCTTGATCCTGTCGATCTTATAGCCCATATGTTCGATAGTATGGAAAGTAGTTATAGCTGTTGTATCCGGTATTTTCAGCCCAACAAATAATTCTACAACACTCATTTTAAAAACTCCTTTATCGATTCAAAGATCTTAGCTCCAGGTCCTGACTTTTCTCCCATAATATGTTGTCCAGGAACCTGTCTCATCCACGATGCCCTTTCAGGATGCGGCATCATCGCTAATATATTTCCTTTTTTATTTACAATACCGGCAATATTTATCATCGATCCATTCGGGTTAACAGGAAATTTATCTATAAATTTACCATCACTATCGCAATATCTGAACAACAATTGCTCATTTTTCAGTAATTCATGCATCAAATTTTTATCAATTGTAGTGAACCTTCCTTCAGCATGCGCTATCGGAATCGGAATTACCTCGTCTTTTTCCATAGTTGAGTTAAAAGCTGTCTTTCTGTTGACAGAATTCTTGATCTTGACCCATGTGCAATAAAAGCCAGATACATAAGGGTTTATATTAGGTGCCAAAGCCATCTGCACAGCATCATTTAGGCCAGGGATCATCCCTGTTTCAGCCAAAACCTGGCAGCCATTACATATGCCTAAAACAATCTTACCTTTTTCAGATTCTTTTTTGATCTCCACCATTATCTGCTCTTTAGCAGCTATTACTCCGCTTCTTATCCTGTCCTCATAGCTCCATCCGCCAGATAAGACATAACCATCATATGAACCGATCTCTTTTATCTGATTGCTCCTTAATATATCTGCTTTCATACCGACAGATTCTATAGCTCTCGCTGACTCATTCTCACAATTGCTTCCGGGAAACATGATTACAGCTAGCTTGCTCATGATTTCAACCTCTCAAAGATCTGATTGAAGAGTGCATCTGTTTGTTCTTCCTGAGAATACAATTGGCCTGCGATATGTTTACCAGAACTGCTGACTGTCCTTAGCCTTAATGTTAGAAATTTGATAAAAGCAGATATAGTATTCCTTATCTTGGTCAGATCACTCGCTCTTTCTCTCAAAGGTTTTGTATTCAGATTTGCTATTTGAGTACGTGAAACGATAGAATTCTTTTCCATGCCCTGGACTATATGTATCCTTATAGAATCAATATATTTTTTTAAGTCCTGCCATTTGAGTATTATCTCTCTTTTTCTTCCCCTGATATAAAGCATATGTTGCGCAAGACCGACACCTGTTCCTTTTGAAGCCCCTATCTTGTTTACAATATCATCTAATATATGTCCCTCATTCTTATCATCATTATATATCCTAAAACAATTCTTTTCAAGCTGTGTCAATGAATTTGAGATAGTATTGATATAAGAGTCTAAAACAAGCAATATTTTCAATATAAGCTTTTCAGCAGCATTTACTTTAGCTGCCAACCCTCTCGCATCTTTAAATTCAGTTCTTTCTTTTTCAGTACGGCTATTCTTATTCTTCTCGATCTTATCTGCTAAGTCATATAATTTATCAAAATGAGTGATCAACCCAGCACATAGTGTTGCAACTTCACCTTCTATAATAGATATTGTTTTCATTTTAGTAGCTGTAGCTAAATTACTCATCTCATAGCCTCCTTTAGGCCATTTGTCCAGGCTTCTTTCATCTCTTCAATATCTAGATCGATCAACTCTTTGTCATTATCTATGATCTTTAACTTCCCACCTGTTGTTTTCCCTAATCTCATCAGATTTAGGCCATATCCATCAAATATATTCTTCACTCCATCTACCATTTCATCTTTGACTTCAAACACAAAACCAGAACTTTCAGAAAATAACAATCTATCAGCCCTTAGATTAGAACTATCTACATAGATTTCAGCTCCGATCTTTCCATCTGCTTCTCCGCCCAATATCATCTCAGAAACAGCAGCTAAAAGACCACCATCTGAGATGTCATGGCAGCTTAGAAATAATCCTTTATCGATGCAGTCAATAACTGCATATATCATGTTCTTCTCTTTCTCAAAATTGATCTTTGGAACATTAGCGCCAACTTCATCATTAAGATCATAATATATGCTTCCCCCTAACTCATCTTTTCTTTCTCCGACTAAAAATAATGATGAATTCTCTTTTTTGATCTTCATATTGATTGATTTGGTATAATCTTCTAAATAACCCAAACAAGCGATTACAGGAGAAGGATCAACCTGCTTTCCAGTGACGCTTTCATTATAAAATGAGACATTTCCAGAAACAAAAGCAACAGGACTTTTCCCATCGTCTTTCAAACATATTTTATTTGCAGCATCTGCAATACCCTTAACGCTCTGTACAAAATCATTGAATGCTTCTGGTTTTTCAGGATTTCCAAAATTTAAACAATCAGTCATGCCATAAGGAACAGCTCCAACTGCAGCAACATTTCTCATGCTCTCTGCAACTGCTGCAACTCCTCCCCAATATGGATCTATTCTCGAGTATTTTGGATTATGGTCTACAGATAATGCTAAAGCAGCTTTACATCCGGGTATCGGCGCTTGTACACCAGCGTCAGCTTCTCCTGGCCTTATGACTGCCAGTCCTTGAACTTCAGTATCATAATGTTTATAAATCATAGCCTTAGATGCAACATTAGGATGTCTTAACACATCAAGAGACACCTTATTATAATCTTTAGGCTCTTTTAAAATTGGTTCTTTTAGATCCCTCTTAGCTTCTTTCTTCTCCCTATCATATAATATGCCTTTAGTCAGTACATTAACATCTACATTACATACTTTTTTTCCATCATGATTTAGCGTATAATCAGTTTTTTTGGTAACTTTTCCGATAACTGTTGCTCTTGCTCCCTCTGCAACATTTGGAAGATCAAAATCTTCGTTATATATCTTCAATATATGTTCAGTAAATTCAGGAGGACTTATCCATGTAAATCTTTCTTGTGTCTCAGAGCATGCAGTTATATAAGGCGGCAGATCTTTCATAGAAACATGTATCTTATTCACATCGATTTCTGCACCATATCCACCAGATTCGCAAAGTTCAGATGAAGCACACATTATTCCGCCGGCACCCATGTCTTTAAATCCCAATTCAATCCCTTTTTTTCTTGCTTCTTTAAAGACTGCCTCAGTTGCCCTGAACAATACATTTTTTAAGAATGGGTCTGGAACCTGGACAGCTCCTTTATTATATTCTTCCTCTTCCTCATCCAGCACCAAAGAAGCAAATGCAGCACCGCCAAAACCGGAATTGTCTGTTGCCTTTCCGACAATTACTATATCATAGCCTTCTGCACCTGCAGGAGCAGCTGAATGTATGATATCCTTCTCTTTGATAAGGCCAAGGCTGACTACATTTACCAGACAATTATCATCAAATGAGGAATTAAAATAAACATCTCCTGCAATATTTGGTACTCCTAATGGATTTGAATAACCAGCAATGCCATTAACAACTTCATTTGCAACATATTTTACATAATTCTTTTTTTTGCCTTTTGGATCTCCGAATCTCAATGGATCTGCAGTTGCGATAACTCTCGCACCCATGCACAATACATCCCTTACTATGCCCCCGATACCTGTTGCAGCGCCTTCATAAGGCACAACCTGAGAAGGATGATTATGTGACTCATGGGCCATCACAATGCCATATTGTTCTCCATCAACATTTGCAAATTTTATTATGCCTGCATCTTCTTTAGGGCCCTGTATGACTGTTGGGCCATCAGTAGGCAGTAATCTAAGGATTTGTCTGCTGGATTTGTAGCTGCAGTGCTCGCTCCATTGTATATTGAACATATGGATCTCAGTCAGGGTAGGATCTCTACCAATCAATTCAGATATTTTTTTAAATTCCCCCACTTTTAAGGCTAAAGAATTCTTTTTTATAAACTTCTGAATATCAGAATCAGTCATACTACTAATCTGTACAGTCTCTATATCAACATCCCCCATTTTTTGTCAAATAAAAAGGATTAGTCATAATATATAAAGGTTTTGAAAAGTCAAACTTTTTAAGACCTTTATATTTAGAAATGTAAATCATTTCTCTCGTATAAATGTTTTGAAACTAGAGAATGTCATATGGACTTTTTATATTGATCTTTTTAGGGATAGCAGTATGAACATATATTGTTGTAGTATCTGGGCTATTATGACCTAACAAACCTTGGAGAGACTGAAGGCTATAGCCTGATTCTATGATATGCGTAGCAAAACTATGCCTTAGTGTATGCGGATGGATATCCTTTTCAATTTTGGCTTGTTTTGCAGCATTTTTGACAATCTGCAAAATAGTTCTACTGCTTAATCTATAATTATTATAACCTTTAAATAGGTAAGAATTGCTATCTAACCTATTAACCAACCCATATAGGTCATCTTTTAATTTTTCAGCTATAATAAATATTCTATCTTTGTTGCACTTTCCTCCCCTTACCCAACCAGTATCCTGATCTAGTTCCAGATCTTTAACTTTAAGATTGACTAACTCACTTACCCTTAAACCCGAAGCATACATTAAACTTAAGATTAATCTATGTTTTGGATTCTTGATTACAGAGAATAATCGTTTAACTTCTTCTTTAGACAGAACAACTGGTAATTTTTTTGGTCTTTTAGAATATTTGATATTAATTTTCCATCTTTTGTATAATGCCCATTCAAGCATAAATTTTACAGAATTCAGAGCCACATTAAGCGTATTTCCAGATAGATTTTTATCTGATAAATATTCGATAAACTCTTTAACATCTTTTTTAGTTATCTTTTTATGGTCTTTTCTAGAGAACTTAAAGAATCTTTTATTCCAATAGAGATAGGCCACTATTGTCTTATGGCTTAATCTTCTTCTAAATCCTTCCTTTTTTATACTTTCAAATACATCTAACATCCTAATCACCTCTTGCTTATCGCATTTTATTTCAATGAGGTACATATTATTGAGATATGATTATTTAAATAGCTTACGCACATATGTCCAGTGTCTTGTGGTAAGTTAATTTATAATTTTTAGAGACTATAACTTTAAAATTTTGAAGAATTAGATGTGTCTAGTGGTATGGGCAGTTTCAATTCACAAGTAATGACTAAAAAATTATATATGGGACTGAAAAATATGCCTCCAGAAAGCCCAAAATCTAAAAATTTAACCAAATTCGTATATACTATGTTAAGTTCAATTGTGTTTAAGTTCTAAATTTAAAAAAACGGGGGGGAGTTCGGTGCTACGCACATATTGTATTTTACTTCGTAAAATCTATTTTATTGTAGAAAGGGGGAGTTCTAAACGACGGATAGGGGGAGTTTTGTCTTAATCTAATTGAATACTATAAATGATTAGAAAAAGTTATATATCCGCAGTGTTTATTTATAAAATATGAAGCTTTGTATTTTACTAACAATTGTTGGATTAATCCTAATTATTGATTCACTTTATAATATCTTCAGGCGTTTAGGATTACCAATACCAAGAAGATTTACAAGATATTTTGCTCCTCTTGGCTTTTTCTTAGTAATGCTAGGTCTTTTTTTAAATCAAGGAGGCATTTGCTGAAATGGTTTCAACTGAATTAGTACATACCATTATTCAAGCAGGTACAGGAGGTGCAGGATTAATCTTTGCAGCATATGGAATCATAATTTCTTCATCGGACAAGTTAAAAGAATTCAAACAAAACAGAATTAAAGAGATTAAAAATATAGTTAATAACCAAATAACTGGAACA
>JBDRQV010000187.1:0-2005 GCA_043826105.1 Nanobdellota archaeon
ATCCTGTTTTCAATGACTTCCAGATGCAGCTCACCCATACCATGCATTAAATGTTCTCCAGTCTCTTCATTGATCTCGATCGTTACAGTTGGATCTTCTTTTCCTACCATCCTAAGTACTTCTATCAGTTTAGGCAGGTCAGACGGTCTTTTGGCTTCGATCGCTTTTGTTATGACTGGTTCAAAAATATGCGAGATCTTTTCAAATGGTTCTGTCTCGTTAAGTGTAACTGTCTCTCCTGAGAAAGTTTTCACTCCAGATATGCCGATGATATTTCCTGAAGGGATCTCATTAACGATCTCTCTTTTTGCACCATTGTATATGAATACCTGTTGGACCTTAGAATGTATTTTAGACCTGTTAAGATAAACAGTCAATCCTTTCCTCATAGTTCCGCTAAATAATCTTCCTGCAGATATCTCTCCTGCCTGAGGATCAACTGTAATCTTAGTGCAGACGAAAAATAATGGACCATCTTTATCACACTTCATCAAAGATTTTCCTTCTTCACTCTCAGGATCACCATGCCATATCTTAGGGATCCTGTATGATTGGGCAACGACAGGATTTGGGTGATGTCTTATCGACATATCCAGGACGATCTTATGGAGCGGTGCCTTCTTAGCTAACTCTTTGATCTTTTGGCCATCAGCGCTGCTATATGCATCGATTATCTCTTTAAATGTGATTCCATATTTTTTCATAAATGGGATAGATAAAGCCCAGTTATGGAAAGCAGAACCAAATGCAACAGAACCATCCTGTACATTGACTTGCCACTTTTCAGCATAGCCCGTCGGCGCAACTTCTCTTATTATCTTATTGACATTATTTATTATCTTGATAAATCTTTCCTGCATAGCTTCAGGTGTTAGCTGCAATTCTTTTATCAGCCTGTCTACTTTATTGATAAACAAGACAGGTCTGACCAATTCTCTCAGGGCCTGCCTGAATACAGTTTCAGTCTGAGGCATAACTCCTTCGCTTGCACATACTAAAACAACAGCTCCGTCAACAGCTCTCATAGCTCTTGTTACATCTCCTCCAAAATCAACGTGGCCAGGAGTATCGAGCAGATTGATCAGGTATTCACCATCATCATATTTATGGACCATATTTACTGCAGCAGTATCTATTGTGATCCCTCTTGCTTGTTCATCTTCATGGAAGTCAAGTTGACATGCCTTGCCGGCAAGCTCTTCACTCATCATACCAGCTCCTGCTAGCAGATTATCTGAAAAAGTTGTTTTTCCATGATCGATATGAGCAGCAATTGCGATATTTCTTATTTTAGTAGGTTCTTTCATAATTCTCTGAACCTTATCAACCATCTTTTCTGCCATTCTAATACCTCCTTATTCACTCCAGAAAACTTTATCGATATGGACATTTCTTATTTCAGTCGGAAATTTTGTCTCGACTAATTCATCAGGCCTGAACCATAATTTGATCTCTCTTTCTGCTTCTTTTGGATTTTCAGATGCATGAACCACATTTTCAAAGACACCTTTGCTCGTGATCCTGCCATACTTTCCTCTTATGCTTATCGGCTCAGCTTCTTCCGGATTCGTTGCTCCGACAAGCCTCCTTATCTTTCCGGTAGCATTGTCTCCTTGATAAACCAAAGCCAGAACTCTACGGGTATGAAATTCACCCATTATATATCTTATCAATTCATCAAAGAATTTTTCTTCTTTCAGGTGATGGTAATGTTCTTCAGCCAACTCTCTTGTTACTTGAACAACTTTAGCACCGACTATCTTTAGCTCAGTTTCAGACATTTTTGAAATAATATCTCCTGTCAAAGATTTTACTAATCCATCAGGCTTGATTAAAAGTAAAGATTGCTCAATCATTTTACTCCTCCTTAGTCTCGTCGCCTTTTTCGTATCTGGAACTCCATCTTGTCCTGATAGGTTTTCTCTTCAACTTCAACATATTCTTTTCACATTTAGAACTGCAGAAATACAATACTTTCGCATCTTTCTGGACAAATATCTTTCCA
>JBDRQV010000188.1:0-3590 GCA_043826105.1 Nanobdellota archaeon
ATGATATATTCTCAGTTAATTGTATAGATGATAGTGATTGCCCGACGGGAGAAATATGTGATAATAGGAAAGAGTGGCATCAATGGGGGTGTGTGCCTAATCTATGCAATGAAAGTTTATGTCCTAACATATGTTATGGGGATGCGCTTTATCAATCACAAAACTGCAGATTAGGACAATGTAGTTATTCTACGATAGACTGCAATAGATATGATTATTATGATGAATATGAGCCATATTGCAATGGCGACGAAAGACGCATAAAAAGGATTTTCCATGATTATGGCTGTTCTCAATCTGATTGTTCGGCAATATCAAGTTATTATGTAGATGACAGATTGATAGAGACATGTGAATTTGGGTGTGAGGGTGGATATTGTTCAGAAGATCCGTGTCTAGAGATGGAAGTAAATGATGCTTGCGAAGGAGATATTATCAAAACAGAAGGCATATGTTATAATGGGATTATAACCTATAATTCATTTGAAGATTGTAATGACATTAACAATTATGATGAATATGAGCTTTATTGTGATAGTGATACGTTAAAAAAACATAGGCATTATTATGAATATACTTGCTCAGACGCTTCTTGTATATTAGGTTCAGATAACTATATTGATGATGAAATAGTAGAAGATTGTGAATTTGGATGCAATGTCAGCAGCTGTCTGCCAAATCCATGTCACACTACCACATATGCTACAATAACACTAAAAAGTGGAGATAATGAATATAAAAGTATTGTAAAGATTGTTATTAAAAATAGACGCCAAAGCAATATAGGCAAGATAAAAAGTGTAGAATATCCAGAGAAGATAAAAGAAAACCATGATCTAAATATGGATGTATTATTTGAAAATTTAGGGGATACTGAACTAAATGTTTCTATCAAAGCCAAAATATTGGACAACAATAGCCTATTAGGCGAGTACTCAACAGAATGGGTAAATGTAATGCCTATAACAGATGATTATGTACTTAATGAATTTAGTGATAAAAGTATGCAAAACAATATTCAATTCAATGAAACTAAAAATGTAAGCAAATTTATCAATATACCAAAAAATGCTTTGGTCAGCACCGCCTATTTTGAACTTGAGAGTAGAGATGATTTATACAACTCATACCTCGAAGTTGGAACACCAGATAATGAATTTGAATGGAATTCTGTATTATTGTCACAAGAACAAGAGAATACTGCATTACAATTAACTGATGAATCTAAGATTGCACAATCGTTTAGGTTGGATTCAAATAATACATTATCCAGGTTATCACTATTGATCAATGTGATATCTAACGGATTAAACGAATATCCTAATGATAACTTAAAGATATCGATTCAGACAGACAATGTTGATAAACCGAGTGGAATTATAATTAATGAAGTTATCATACCTAAAGAAACAATTATTGAGAAATGTTCAAACAAATCCGGATGGATCGATGTTTTGCTTCCGGATATATTTATAGAAAAAAACAAGAAATATTGGATTGTTTTAAGTACAGGATCATTTCCTCAAAATCCATACTATATAAGGATCAAATCTTCTGATATTTATCTCGATGGAAATTTAGCCGAATATGATCCAATAAACGGTGATTGGGCACAATATGATTATGACGCAACGTTCAAGCTCTGGCCTGCTACATTCTTAAATCAAAGAACAGATGATTTAAGTTCAGTGATAAATGATGCGCTAAATAATGGAAATTGCGATTGTATCGGATGTGAGATTGATAATGATTATTGTTTAATACCTTTCCTTTTCCATTCAGACACCCAAGGCAGCCTAAAATATTCCAATATAAACATAGATTATACCTTAGAACAAGATGTACAGCACTTATTTGAGATAAACTGGCCATTAAATTTAGCATCTGGAAAGTATGATTTGGTTGTAGATGCCGATTATGGTTATGGCGTTGATAGTAATATGTATAGCCTTAATATTATAAACAACACAGCACCAATAATAAATAAAATAAATAACATAAGCATTTATGAAAATGGATCAATAAGCATTACTGTATTAGCAACAGATATGGAAAGCGATAACTTAACTTATTCTATAGATGATCCTAGATTTATTCAAGATGAAACTAATCCTAACATATTTAATTGGAAGACACACTTCGGCGATGTTGGAATATATGCTGTTAGAGTTAATGTTAGCGATGGTGAACTCAGTTCTATTGAAGCATTTACAGTATTTGTTAATCTAAATGCTAGTGAGGGAAGGATAGTAAAATGTATGGATATAGATAATGAAGGGGATTATTATCTTACTGGTGATGTTAATATAACTAACTCTACTTGTTTTAATATAAACGCCAATAATGTAATATTGGATTGTAGGGAAAATAAGATTATTGGAAATAAAAGCGATGATTTTCACGGAATTATGATAACGAGAGAATCAAATCAGATTACTAATATCACTATCAAGAACTGTATAATTGAAAATTGGGACTATGCTGGAATCTATATGAATAATGCTAATAAGAATATGATAGAAAATGTAGAATCCAGAAACAATAGATTTGGAGTTTACTTAGATTATGTGGATAATAGCCTTATAAGAAACTCAAAATGGTATAATAATAGTGGAGATGGTATTTTAATTAATGACGGATTTAATCTTACACTACTAAATAATATCATCTACAATAATAATAGGTGGGGTATCCTCACATTAAACGGTAGAACAATCTATTTAATAAATGCAAAAATATATGATAATTTTCAATCAAACCTCAATTTCTATCTTACTTCAGAAGTTTATGTTGAAAATGCTAGCTTATATGGTTCTAAACTCTATGGAATGGAAATAACTTCATCGAATGACCTTACTTTAAGAAATGTTGAGATAAATAGTAAGTTTGGAATCGACATAAGATATGATACTGATGATTGGCTTGATGAGTGCAATGCAATTTTGATAAATATTACTGGGACAAATAGTAAACCGATCCTATTCTATAATGAGACTGGCACTATTGAAAATTGGGATAATAATTTTTCACAAATAATCTTCTGTAATGCACATAACTCGATAATCAAAAATGTAACATTATATAACAGCAGCAGAATTGATGTTATTGAATCGGAGAATGTAAAAATAACAAATTCAAAATTCCATAATCTTTGGTGGTATATGACTGTTTATTACTCAGACAATATAACAGTTTACAATAATTTCTTCAATAGGAGCAAAGGGTCATTTATTTTAGCTGATAGTATTGCTAATTGGAATACGTCAAAAGAACCAGGAAAAAGAATTTTTAGTAAAGGTATGGATATAGGTGGCAATTATTGGGCTAAGCCTGATGGAACTGGTTATTCTGAAACGTGTGAAGATCTAGACGAAGACGGTTTCTGTGATGAACCCTATAATGTTGACTCCGAAGAGATGGATTACCTGCCATTAAGCAATAAATTCATTCCAGGTGAACCAGAAAATAAGCCTCCGATAATAAATTCTGCTAGAATAGAACCTGAACCAGCTTATTATGGAGATATACTGACGGGATATTGTAATGCATCTGATGAAGATGATGAAAGGATAGGATATGAATGGAAATGG
>JBDRQV010000189.1:0-6409 GCA_043826105.1 Nanobdellota archaeon
GTTTTCAGATATTGGCAATCTTTTACCATCTCAGCTAATTTTCTCATGACTTTATTAGCATCATCAGGTTTCCTTATATCTGACCTATTAAATAATTCGACCAACTCTCTGAAGTGAATAGAAAATATTTCTTCTATAGATTTGATAGCTCCGATATCATAGGATAACTTTTCCTCTACTAATTTATGTTTCCTGAATATATGCTTTGCTACAACACTAATCTTGCTCATCATCTAAAAAAATAAGAAGCCAATCTATTTAAAATTTATGTATCTTGTCTATAACTATCGCTTGTTAACATGATGCTTTTCTTTAAGCAATCTTCAGCATATAACCTAAATGTTCTTATTCCATCATGCCAATCAGATTCGCCGCCGATAAAACTTATTCTTTCATTGCCAAAATCAGGAACACCTTCTTTTAATATCCTGTCTAGGTGCACATACATATTGGGCAATATATGTATTAATGATCTTTCAATCTCAGATACCGCCTCTTGAACTCCTTTTTGTTTTTCAACAGCACATTGGCTTAATGCAACATATAGCGAAATGATAGAGTCATAATTGGCAGGATCCAGATTCATACCCATAGATTTTTTAAATAAGTCAAAATCAGGAGTGATATTATGGTAGATGGGTGTTCTTTTTCCGCCTAATCTATCATTGATGCATGTTAATCCTCTGTTTTTCCCATAAACTAATTCAGTTTCAGCTAATATATCGCTTTCACTAATCAGATAAAACAACAGTTTAGGGCCATCTATCTCTCTATGCACGACCATAGTTGTTTCTAAAGGAAGCCTGGAGTAATATTGTGACGATGCAGAGATAAGCCTGTTTCCAGAGAATTCTTGACTGACATTTTGCCCTTCTATGATTGATAGGCATTCTAAAATTCTTGGATGGGCAGAATCAACCTCTCCAACATTTTCATAAGACTCTCCTCTAACTATAGCTTCAAAATATCTTGCTTGTTCAGCAGTGATTCTGTTAAATTGATCTGGTAGACGTTTAACCTTGCTCATATATTTTCCCCAAGAACAAAAGAATCAACAAATCATATAAATATGTTTCTATTAAATAGTAGTTAAATTAGAATAAGAAACTAAGCAGCCTTTCGTTGTTCTTCTATTATCTGCATAAGCTCTTTCTTTTCATTAAATATCTTTTGCAGTTCTGAATTCAATACCCCATAATAACTGATAACCTTATTTTTCACTTCAGCTAAAAAAGAATCAGCATTTGTTGTTTTCTCAGATATTATATCCAAAAGATATGTCACTTCCTTCAATAGATTATCAGCGATTTTTTTCACTTCTTTATGGAATCTTAGACCGTCTTTCAGGCAGTTACAGTCTTTGATTATGTCATTAATCAGGTTTTTGATAACATTTCTCTCTTTTTTATCATCCAACTCACGAAAGCTTAAAGAATGCATCAGTCTTATAAAATGTGCATTAAATATGTGGGCCATAGTTTCCAATGCTTTCTCTTGGTCCATGATCAATGCTCTTTCATGGGTCTCATCAAAGACAAACCTCTTTGCTAAAGGGCTTAATTGACATTTGTTAAAATCCATCTTAACTTAACCTAACTCCTCCAAAATTCTTCTTAACTTCATCTTTCTTTCCTGTTTTGACAATATCTTCAAAATAAGGTATAGATATAGGTGTAGCAAACCTAACAAAATTTGAACTGACAATAGCTTCACCAACATCTAAAGAAGCGATATTCCTATCATCTTCTGACAGATCTTGGGAAGCACTTTCAATTATAGCCTGCCTTTCAGGCTTCATCTCTACTCCAAGTATTATCTTAGTGTTCATGTTGGCCAGTATCTGTCTCGGAATAAGGGAAGGCAATTGTGTTATGGCAGTCAACCCAACCTTAAACTTTCTTCCCTCACGGGCAATTGTCGAGAATATATTCGAACCCTTTTCTAAGACCTCTTTTCCCAAAACTCTGGGAGCTTCCTCTAAAACAACCGAAATAACAGGCTTATCCTTAAGAGTTCCTTTAACTTTGTAAGATTTGTATTTATTAAACACTTCAGTCGTGATCAAGCTGCCGATTAATATCTCTATAGATCCTGAAAAATTTGAAGTGTCGATAACAACAGTCTTTGCACATTCTAATTCAGAACAGATATCAGCTACAGTGCTTTCTCCAGATTGGATATCAAAAACACCATTACAGAACAATTGGTTATTTACAAAATCCAGATCTAATAGATAAAGCAGCCTTCGCCTGATCACAGCTAATGTATCATCTTTGAAAGAGACATCTAATTGTCTTTCAAGGACAACAGCCTCGATCCATTTCTTTCCAAACTGTTTATAGTACATGTTCATAGCCTGTCTTTGGGCATCTGAAAAATCTACTACTCCATTAAAATGAGATGGTTTTAATATATCCAGGTTTATCTTAAGTGTTTTACATCCAGCAGGCGGATTTTTAGGGGTATAATATACAAGATTCTCTTTTTTAGGATGATCCTTCAAACCGATCTTATTTCTTCCATAGTACTCATCATGAGGATCCAAGACAAGCATTCCGCAATAATCTTTATCTATGCAATCCCATAACATACATGACATCAGATTCGATTTTCCTTTCCCAGTTGTCGCAGGGATCAATATATGATGGGAAAAAGCTTTAGCCCCATCTAAGAAGATTCCAAAATCCAATATTTTGCTGCCGCTTCTTAGATTTCCTAAAAACAATGGGTTATTAGGCTTGGTCAAAAACTTAAGATCATCTTCTTTAACTTCTCTGACAGGAGAAAAGAAACTGGGCAGCGATTTGCAGATCCTTGCATAACCATCCTTGATAGTTATCATAGACTTCAGCAAGGCAAGATTATACTGCCTTAGATTTTTATCCATAAACTCAAAACTAGCTTCATCTTCCAGCTTCATTCCAGAGATCAGTTCCAGATTCTGTTGCGAGATCTGGCTTCCAAACTGTAGGTCAAAAACCTGCATCAATATCTTACCCTCAGAGGTATCAGCTATTACTAATTCACCTAATTCTAATTTTTTATCTGACTTCTCTCTGACTATAATCTTGCCAAATTCCCCAGAAATTACCAATCCTTTCATCTTTCTATTCGCATTACCTGTTCAATCTCAGACTTAGAAACTGAACAGCCGCTCAGTTTTACCCCCCAAAGTACAGATTCTAATAATTTTTTCTTACCATAAGGCATATTAGGGATATACACATCTAACAATCCTTTCTCATAAGCGATAGTGACTAATTCGACAGACCTTATTAACTTTATCTTTTTGGTCATAGTACCAAATCTCTTTAGATTAGCTTTATTAACATCTACCTTAGTATGTAATCTATGTTCTAGTATATATCTTAATTTTCTGGGATCTTCGATCAACAGTCTTAAGGTTCTTTCGTCAACAGCAAATATGTTGCTGTTCAGATGGATACACACAGCTATCCCGCTTATCTCTCCTGGATGTACAATCCTCAATGGTTTTCCTTTAGCTATAAATGAATTATTGGCCAGGTCAAGCAGCTCATCTGTTAGTTTCTTGATTTCATAGCTTTGGATAACCTCTATTGTTTTATTCTCAACATATCTCAAAGCCTGTAAAGCCTCAAACTCAAATCTTTTTATTTCCAATGGCCTGTCAACAAGTTCTCTCTTTACAGGCTCAGTTATATAGAAATTTCCCTTAAAGCTCTTTTTCAAAGGTTCTAAAATCCATATCAGATTATTTAAAGTTAGGCTTATTATAGCTCCACTGTCAAACACTAAATTCTTCATGAGAACAAGCCTCTTGTAAACTGTAATCTTTGCCTTATGTTTATGATCTCTTCTTTAATTTCAGGCATTGTAGTTTTTCCAAGATAATTTGATAATTCCCACTGGGAGATCCCCATTATTTCAGCAGCTACACCTACAGAGATACCATGTGCAAAAACCCGTCCAGCCTTCTTTATCTTTGACTGCTTGATAATCTCTTCAACATACATCCTTAATTTAGTATCGATTGTTCTTATCATAAAGAACAATCTTTTCATATTCTCTCTATAATTATTGATCTCATCTTTTTCCAGAGTTATGATCGCTTTTGATATCAGGTCCAGAAATGGCTTATAATTTAGTTCCCTTTGTCTCCTTTCAATTATCTTGCTTAAAGCATAGATAAATATTGCAACAGAAATAGAGTCTTCATCCTGAAATATAGATGAATTATGGATAGTATGGTCGCTTAATTCCCTTATCTCAACAACATCTTTTTCTTCTTTCACTTCTAAAATACGCCTGATATCAGTTAATGCAGAGATTATGTCTTTTTTTACAGTTTCATTCATAATGAAGAATTAATTTTTAGGTTTATTTAAACTTTTTGGATAAAAAATTATTTCTGTAATGGCAGATATACTGAGAATCTTGTACCTTTTCCAACTTCACTTTCCACTACAATGGCCCCCCCATGTTCCTTTATTATACTATAGGTAGCAGCCAATCCAAGGCCAGTACCTTCCTTTTCTCCTTTTGTCGTAAAAAAAGGATCAAATATTTTCTCCCTATCCTTTTCAGATATGCCTACTCCAGTATCTTCTATATCTATCCTAACATAGCGCCCTTCTGAAATAGTAAGGAGTTCACCATGGTATTGATCTATATTTATTACCTCTCCGATAATTGTCATCTCTCCTTTTCCATCCATAGCCTGGGAAGCATTTATGTATAGGTTACCAAATGCACTCCTGAGCTGTTCAACATCAACATTAAGAGATATATCCTTCCCCCCAATCCTATCATCGATCATTACTTTCGGATATCTAGTAGAATGGACTTTATATACATCAATGACTTCATCTAGTGTTGCAGGTCTACGATTTAACCTATAACCTCTTGAAAATTCCAGGACAGGCGCAGTTATTCCAGCACAATCAAGCACAGCTCTTTCAATCGTACGCAATCTATTATATTCCTCATCATCTTTATCTCTACCTAACATCAAAAGGGATACATTGCCTAACATTGTCATAAGCAAGTTATTAATATCGTGGGCAAGGCCACCTGCTGCAAGCCCAATAACCTTCAATCTCTCAGCTTCTCTTAATCTTTCCTCTAACATCTTTCTTCCGGTTATATCAGTTAAGACATTAAGGGTCACTTCCTCTCCACCGAATTTAGATATAGAAGATACAACATTAAACTGTCTTATCTCCCCATTACCAACTCTGATTCCAATTTCATAGGGTGCAGAATACTTGATACCTCTTCTTCTTTCCATATATTTTTGTATAACTAACCGTTTATCAGCCTCATCAGGTATTAGGTCAGTAAAAGATAATTCCCTTAATCTTTCAGAAGTATAACCCATTGTTTCTAATGCTAGCTTATTAGCAAGTAAAATAGTGCTGCCTCTTATGACTACAACTCCTGCCCCCATATCATCCAAGATACGCTGCCTATTCCTTTCTTCAAGCCTAAGTGCAGATTCCATTTCTTTTAAAGTGGTTATATCATAAGAAACAGTCTGGATTGCTATAACATTACCCTTAGGATCTTTAACAGGTTGAAGATGGGATATAAAATATTTGCTCTCCCCTCCGGGCAGAAGTATACTATCCTTCACATATTTCTCTCTTCTTGTTTCACTGATTTCATAAGCTCTTCGCTTAAAACATGCTCCCATCTCAGGGATCAGTCCATAAATATTAGCCCCGATAATCTCTTCTGGCTTTTTACCTAAATTTCTAGCACCAACTTGATTGATAAGAGTAACAGTTCCATCAAGAGTATAAACAGTAATTGGATTAGAAAAACTTTCAAAAAGAAGTCTATATTTCATCTCACTTTCTTGTCTTGCTTCTTCAGCTTGATCTCCTCTGATTGCAAGTCTCCATAATGCATATCCTCCACTCCCACCAAATAATGCAGTGATCATAGGAGATATATAATGGGTCTTTTGCAATGCATCATGGATAAACTCTTGCATTCCACCGCTAATACAAGACTCAATCCCTACTGCAAGAATACCCAGAAATAATCCACTTATAGCGCCACCACTTGTATATTTTAAGGCAGGGCTATTAATCTTTCTACGTAATTTTTCAAATCCAATCTTAGCTCTATCGCATATACTCATTTTTAGTATAGAACAAGCACAGAGGCCTGTTTATTACAAAACCTCTTTTTTTATCTAAAATGAAGCTGTTTTATTAAATCTTTCGCAACTCTAAAGCCTCTTCTTCAACAAAATGTAATTTTTTAGAAGGTATTATCAAACACTGAGGATACTGTTTAAACCTATGTTTCATCAACTCTTTAAGTTTTCCAGACTTTATCTCAGCCTTAGAGGAACTGATAGCAGCACAACCAACTCCGACCAATTCAGGACTAACTCCCTTCTTAACCAAATACTTAATAG
>JBDRQV010000190.1:0-3339 GCA_043826105.1 Nanobdellota archaeon
ATACCATTTAGACATGTCTTCTGATTTTTTTACACTTATCCCTTTCTGCTCTTGTTTTGCCATAGAGAAAGAGTTTATAATCAAAGATATTTAAATTTAATGGAAATCTTGGTTTGAAAAAAAACATTTATATAGTAGTAATTTTAGAATAGTGATATCTTACTAAAAAAGGTGATGAACTTGAGAAAAATGGCTTTAATCTGTTTAATTATTTTAACATTAATTCTGATAAGTGCTTGTGAAGGTGATCTGGCTGGCAAGGCTTTTGATACATCTGATTCAGACCTTATCGCTTATTACAGTTTTGATTCGGGACCTGGGGATGATAGCGGAAATGACCATGGTGGGACTGTGACAGGTGCTACACCAACAACTGAAGGCAAATCTGGAAGTGCTTATCGGTTTGATGGAAGTGATTCTGGCGGTAGTCGTATAACTATCCCTCCTAGCTCATCATTTGATAGTATAAAGACCGTTTCTTTGTGGTTTAAATTAGAGGGAACTAATGTTTATGGTGGATTAATGACTAGGCATAATAGTAATTCTGATAGATGGGGTATATTAGGAAGGTATCAGGGTCAGAATACGCCTTCCATATTTCATTATAAAAATACATACGTATTTAATGGCGTAGATCAAGCTAATAGTATAGGTGTAGATAATGAGTTTCATCATTTTTTAGTAACTTTTGATGGCACCAACACAAGATTATACCTTGATGGGGATCTGCAAACCAGCAGCATATCTTATAATCTTTTTAATTATGCTATCGGTAAAGGCTTAGAAATTGGAGCATATAGATATAACACTGCTCCGGCAAATTCGTTTAAGGGAATCATTGATGAAGTTGGATTGTGGGACAAACCATTTACAGCTAGTGAAGTAATAGAATTATACAATTCTTATTCTGGCGAGTCTGTTACATGTACTCCCAGTTGTCCAGCAGCCTCAACTGTAACATGCGGACAACAGATAAGTGATCCAACCTGCGAAGGATGTACTGGAACAGGTGATTTATGTCCTGCTGGAGAAGAATGTCAGTCAGGAGGCTGCGTAACAGTGCTAGTCTGTGATGATGGGATATGTAATGGTGATGAAACATGTGCTACTTGTGTTACAGATTGTGCTTGTGAAACTGGAAAGATATGTCAGAATGGTGCTTGTGTAACATGTACTCCATCTTGTCCTTTAGCAAGTGTTGTTTCATGTGGAACAACTGATACGCGTGCTAATGGTTGTGGTGAAAATTGCAATATTGTAGGAAATAAATGTGTAACGGGAACATGTGTAACAGGGCAATGTATTTATTGTGGAGATGGTACATGCAACGGTGCTGAGACATCTGTTACATGTATTGCAGATTGTGCTTGCACTCCAGATTGTAGTGATGTATTAAGTTATTGTGCTGGCGTTACATTTGATGATGCTAATAATTGTGAAACAGATAATTGTGTAGGGACTAAGACATGTATTGCAGGTTTAATGTGTAATTCAAGTAAATATCCTGCTGAGTGTGATCTTTGTATTGCAGACTGTGGTGCAGCTTCAACATATTGTGATGGAGAAAAATTTGATGATGCTCGTGGTTGTGGAACAGATAATTGTGTGGGTACTCATACTTGTTTACCTACACAAACATGTCAAAGTGGTGCATGCATAGATATACCTGCAACATGTGGCGATGGTGATTGTGATGAAACAACTGAAGATTGTACTTCTTGTGAATCAGATTGTGCCTGCGTTGTGGGTAAGGAGTGTGTAGATGGTGCATGTTCAGAGCCTGTTGTTAATGAACAAGAATTTTTGGCACCTATAGATTGTGACACATGCAGCTATAATGGATTATGTTTGCCATTTGGATATAGAGTAGACAACATGTATTGCGATGCTAAGACAAAAAATATGCTTGGCCA
Source organism: Nanobdellota archaeon (assembly GCA_043826105.1). Lineage (GTDB taxonomy): Archaea > Nanobdellota > Nanobdellia > Woesearchaeales > DATDXC01 > JBDRQV01. The sequence goes on from JBDRQV010000190.1 coordinate 1,914, forward strand.
GAGATCAACTCTAGCAGAATGCACAGAATCAGGTGATCCAGATTGTATATCTGATTGTCAGAACGATTTTGAATGTGTTACAAATGTATGTAGCGCAGGTTCTTGTGTCGATCTTCAGGCTAAGATTGAGGAAAGTACTGGGTTTTTGGGCAGAATATGGTGTAAGATAACTAATCTGTTTAGTCAGCAAGGGTATGAATGTTGCATAACGCCATCTTTACCTGAGTGTCAATAAAAAAGAGTGTAGTAAATGAGAAAAGAACTCATTTTTTTAATTTTTGTAATATTACTAATAATACCTTTAGTTATATCTCAGGATGGATGCAGTGGTTGCTTAGACAGCGGTACTTGTTATAATTATGGGACAAAATTAGAGGTTGATGCAACTGCTTCTTATTGTGATATCTTAACTAATGCATGGCAGGCAAGGAAAGCTGACGGTGAAGTTTGCAATAATAATTTTGAATGTTTGAATGATCTATGCAGTAAGGGAAGATGTGTTGATCTTTATGCTAAGGCTGAAGAATTGGCGCAGGCTGCTGAAGGGGTTGATCAGGAAAGTGTTGATTCAGGACTTATAGCCCATTATAATTTTGAGGGCAATGCTAATGATGTTTATGGGATTAACCACGGAATAGCAGGAGGGGTAGATTTAGTAGACGGAAAATATGGGCAGGCTTATTATTTTGATGGCGTCGATGCTAACATATCTATTCCTGATATGATCTCTTCTTTAAACTATTTTACAATCTCTGCATGGATAAAGGTTGATGATCTTAATAGTAGAAGAACCATCCTTTCAGTAGGCAATTCACAATCCATAACTCCAGGAATATCTTTTAGAGTATTAAGCTCTACAGAGAGTATAGCAGATTACAGGTCAAAGATTCAATTGTTCATTAGAGATAATGATGGAAAAAAGTCATGGGTATTGGTAGACTATCCATATGATTCAGAATGGCATCATGTTGTTGCAGTTAGGGATGATTCAATAGCTAGGGTATATATTGATGGTATTGAAACAGCATCTACTGGAGAGATTTTAGGATTACTAACAGTCGATGGTGCAGCAATCGGAAGGTCTAAAATAACAAATTATACAGAATATTTTAAAGGTGTGATTGATGAGGTAACATTATATAATCGGGCTCTTTCTAAGGATGAAATTAAGGTTATATATTCTCAGCAATTAAAACCCAAGATTACTCCAACATGGATAAATATTTATGGAATAGGTAACCTTGATTTAAGTGATATAATTACAGCATATTCTGGAAATTTGTTAGTTGGAAAATATATTGTTAACAAAGAAGATAGGTATGGTTATATGCCTATCTATATAGATGATATAACCACATCAGAGAAGGATGGTATTGTTCAAGGTGATACTATAATCTTATACAGAAATGGTTTAGAATTAAGATCT
>JBDRQV010000191.1:0-5731 GCA_043826105.1 Nanobdellota archaeon
CTGGAAATATCATTTTTTATGATATCTATATCTTTCTTGTTTAAGATATTGACAAATTTTACAATCTATTATCAAATTCTTGAAACAAAACAAGTAGGTCTTGTGACCATGACATATCAAACATTAAGATCATCAGATACACTATTTTTTATGTGTTTTTTAGCATATAGGCTGCTTACCTTGTTAGGTCTTTTTATGCTTTATCATATATATGAGAAAAAACAATCAATCACTAACCTAATCATTGTCGTGTATCTGATCATCATGCTGACTTATTTCAGCCATTCAGCTTATTATATCTTTCATATAACCTCTCTTTTATTTTTAGCGCTTATTACGATCAAATATCACCTTATGTATAAGAAATATAAGGTAGGCACAACAAAACTTTTGACATATAGTTTTGCAGTAATAGGGATAAGCCAGATCTTATTTGTTTTTATAATGTTCAACGAGCTGTTATATGTGACTGCAGAGATTGTACAGCTGATAGGGTATTCAATATTGCTTTTAACTTTCATAACGGTGCTTAGACATGGGAAAAAAAAGAAGTAGGATAGATATCATAACAGATATGTTAGATTCTATCCAGCAAAAAGCAGGAGAGATAAAACCGACACACTTAATGTATAAATCAAATCTATCCCATACTCAGATGAAATCATATCTTGAAGAGCTTATCGATAAAGAGCTTATCAGAAAGATCACAAGGAAAGATTATGGATATATAATAATCACTGACAAAGGCAATCGTTTTTTGGCAAAACTGAAGGAAATGAAAGAATTTGAGATGACTTTTGGATTGTGAGGATGATAAAAATGGTAAAATATTATAAACTAAACCATGATGAGCTTATCAATGAAGAGAGAAAGATGTCATTTGTCTTTTTAGGGATAATAGCATTTTTCATACTGATGATAATATTTATGGTGTGGGTAAGGAAGCATATCTGATGAGGTGATAACATGGATGCGGAAATAAAAAAATTAAATGCAAAAGCTGAACAATATTCCAAGCAGCTTAATAAGATACTTGATGAAGTTAAGAAAGTGATAGTGGGGCAGCAAGAGATCTTAGATAAATTATTGATATCTTTGATTGCAGATGGGCATATCCTTTTAGAGGGTGTACCCGGACTTGCTAAGACATTGATGATAAAGACCTTGTCTGATACTATACATACTAAATTTCAAAGACTGCAGTTTACGCCTGATCTGTTACCTGCAGATATAATAGGTACAAAGATATATAATCATAAAGATGGCAGCTTTAATACTAAGAAAGGCCCAATATTCTCTAATTTTATCTTAGCTGATGAGATAAACAGGGCGCCACCAAAGGTTCAATCTGCTTTATTAGAGGCGATGCAGGAAAGACAGGTAACTATACAAGGAGATACATTTCATTTGGATAGGCCTTTTTTGGTATTGGCAACCCAAAATCCTATAGAGACAGAAGGAACATATGCATTGCCTGAAGCGCAGGTTGATAGGTTTATGTTTAAATTATTGATCGATTACCCCAGCAAAAGCGAAGAGAAAGAGATAATAAGGCTAAATACTCAAGGAAAAGATATCAGGGTCGCTAAAGTTGTCTCTGCTAAAGATATAGTTGAGATACAGAAATTTGTCCAGCAGATCTATGCAGATGAAAAGATCGAAGATTATGTGACTTCTTTGGTCGATGCTACCCGCAGGCCTAAGGAATATAACCTTGATTTTGATGGGCATATTGAATATGGGGCATCACCAAGAGCATCTATCTGGATGATGATGGGTGCAAAGGCTCATGCTTTGATCAATGGAAGAGGTTATGTGGTGCCTGAGGATGTACAGGCAGTTGCTTATGATGTGTTGAGGCATAGGATAATCTTGAGTTATGAAGCAGAAGCTGAAGAATTGACAACAGACGATATAATCAAGAAGATATTAGGCAAGATAAAAGTTCCATAAAATGGAGACCCAACAAGTTCTGAAACAGGTCAGGAAGATTGAATTAAAGACAAAGAATCTGGTAGATGGGTTATTACAAGGTGCATATCATTCTGTCTTTAAGGGAAGAGGCATAGAGTTTTCTGAGGTTCGCGAGTATATGCCTGGTGATGATATAAGGACAATCGACTGGAATGTAACTGCCAGGATGAACCATCCTTTTGTAAAGGAGTTTATCGAAGAAAGGGATTTAACGGTATATCTGTTGATGGATGTTTCTGCTTCAAATGAATTTGGATCTTCTAAGAGCAAAAAAGAAGCATCTATAGAACTTGCTGCTTCCCTTATGTTTGCAGCCTTAAGAAATAACGATAAAACAGGGTTATGTATGTTTACTGATGGTGTTGAGAAGTTTATTCCTGCACGCAAAGGCAAGAGGCATACATTAAGATTGATAGGGGAGATGATCAATTTTAATCCAAAGAATAAGACAACAGATATCAAATCTGCTTTAGAGTTTTTATCAAAGATAATCAAAAAAAGAAGCATAATCTTTCTTATAACTGATTTTTTTGCTGATACTGGTTTTTATAAGCCTTTAAAGATATTAAAGAAAAAACATGATGTCATAGCTATCAATCTGAATGATGTAAGGGAAGCAGCTATACCTGATGTAGGATTGATCGAACTAGAGGACGAAGAGACAGGGGAACAAGTATTGGTAGACACATCTGACCCCGAATTTAGGGATAATTATGTCAAATTAGTTGACGAAAGAAACACTTTGCTGAACCATATGTTAAGGAGATTAAAGATGGATATCATCCAGTTAAAAAGCGATGAACCTTATGAAATTCCACTTCGCAGGTTTTTTAAGCTAAGGCAAAGGAGGCAAAGATAATGGGATTCTTAAACCCTTATCTGTTATGGCTTTTGTTGTTGGTCCCGGTAATCTATTACTTCTATTATTTAGCTAAGCAAAAGAAGAAAAAAGAGGCTATAAAGTTTAGTCATCTTGCTTTTGTCAAGAAAGCGATGGGCGATAAAAAAAGGTTTCCTAAGACTGAGATATTGTTTTATCTGTCATTATTAGCTTTGGCCCTTATGATCGTCGGATTAGCAGACCCACATATCCCTTTAGAACAGACTAAGGAAGGAGTCAATGTAGTATTGGTCATAGATGATTCAGGTAGTATGCAGGCAACAGATTATCATCCGAACAGGTTAGAGGCTGCTAAGAGTTCTGCAGCTATCTTGATCCAAAGTTTAAAGCCAAAAGATCATGTAGGCATTGTAATATTTGAGAATGGTGCGACAACTGCATCTTACCTGACACCTTTTAAAGACAGGGCTTTGGATAAGCTGAAAGCTATCCAGGCAAAGGAAGGCAAGACAGCTATCGGTGATGGTTTGAGTTTAGCAGTTGATATGGCAACATCTATCCCTAATAAGAAAAAAGTAGTTATCTTATTGAGTGATGGAGTAAGTAATGCGGGTGTTATGTCTCCTGCAGATGCGATCGCTTTTGCTAAATTGAACAAGATCCAGGTCTATTCAATAGGTATGGGTTCTGATGGCAAAGTAGTTTTAGGTTATGATTGGTTTGGCAATCCTCAATATGCTGAGCTGGATGAAGAGACTTTAAGGGCGATAGCTACTGAAACAGGCGGAAAATATTTTAAGTCTGTAGATGGAAAGACGTTAGGCGAGATATATAAAAGTATCAGTGAGGATATCGAAAGAGAGAAAGAAGATACTTCTATCAAGGATTGGTTCTTTATTGCTGCTGTACTCGCATTGTTAGCTCAGCTTTATCTAAGATATGGAAGATATAGGATAATACAATGAAGAAATTAATATTTTTTATTGTTTTGTTATTATTTGTGAATGTAGTTTTTGCTAAAGATATCACTATCTCTTTGAATCAATCTGAGTATTATTTTTTGGTCAATCAACAGGCAGTAATAACATTAAATGCAGATAACTCATATGGCAAGAATATAGATGGAGTCTTGACTTATACAATAACTCAGCAGATAATGCAGCAAGGATTTCAATATTCAAGTTCAAATACTAATTCACAATCATTCACTATTGAAGATGGTAAAAAGACAGTTGATCTTGGTTTTGGAACATCAGACCAGCCTGCAACACTTACTGTAAAATTAAGCTTTACCTATACTGAAAAAGAGCAGAGAGTTGTTGATCTGGATGATATCAAGATCCATTTTGTACAGGATGAATCTCAGAAACAGAATCAGGAGAATAAGCAGGAAAGTAAGTCAGAATCAGTCCAACAACAGAATCAACAACAGAATCAACAGCAGCAAAATAATCTACAACAGCAGATGCAGAACATGTTTCAGCAGCCACAGCAACAGACAGCTCAGGATATGGTACAGAACAACCAGATGGATCAGGATGCGTCTGCTTTGAAGCAGCAGATGCAGAAACAGATGGAAGAGCAGAAAAAGATGAATGAAGAGTTTGAGAAGAATCTAGTCAATAATGAGGAGTTTCAGAAAGCACATCAGGAGATGCTTGATCAAGGCTATAATTTTAGTTCAGGAAATATAGATCCTTTGAATTCAACATCTGGTGATTTTGAGCTGAATTATGAAAAGGATGGCGAGACAGCTAAACTGAACGGTAAGATGGAAAATAATGAGATCACTGAAATGGAGAAAAGTTCTTCTGAAGATGTTAAGAATATTATGGATAAGTTAAGTAAGGATGAAAGGTTTCAAAGTTTTGATTCTGAACTTAATAAAAGCGGGTTTAATCAGTTGGAAGTTGAGGTGAGTAAGGATGGGAATATCACTCAAGTTAAAATTCCTTATATCGATGAAAAGAATGGAACAGCTGAGATTACAGCTAAGATCGAAGATGATCAGATTGAAGAAGTTAAGTTGGAGAGAAACAGATCTTATTTTTGGATATGGGCGATAGTTGTCTTAGCTTTGGTTTTGGTGTTATCTTATATCTATAAGAAATATTTTAAGAAAAAAGAAGAAGTTGGGGCGGAGCGGGCAGTTGAGAGACCTATTGATTTTAGAAAAGAAGCTCTGAAGATATTGGAAGGGGCTAAGAAATTGTTTGACGAAGGTGATCAGAAAGATGCATATGGCAAAGCTGCTGAGGCTATAAGATTCTATTACTCTTATAAGATAGGTTCTAAGACAGAGATAACTAATTCTGAATTGATCAGGCTTTTGAAGGGTAAGAAAATAAATTTTGAAGAAACCCTGAAATGTCTCAATCTTTGTGGATTGGTCGAGTTTGCAAAATATAACTCAAATAAAGAAGACTTTGATGAAATAATTGAGTTAGGAAAGCAGATAATCAGATAGGGTGATCATCTCTATGCCTTATCCTGTCGAATGGTGTCGCAACTGAGCTTGCTATTCCCATAAGATGTGCTGAAATCCTTTTGAAATATCTGGCACATAAAGCTAGAACAACAGCTTTTTTGCATTTTAGCTTAGTATCGTTTGCTATCTCTTTTATCATCTTATCCATGCCAGGCGCTATATCATCCAGATGCATATCCATCACTTTTTTAGCCGCCACTTCATCATCATTTTCAAATGCCTTTTTTGTCAAGTGGAACATTATGTTGATATTTTCTTCAATCTTTATCAGTCTCCTGACATATGTTCCTGTCTCAAGAGGTCTTCCATATATATCATAAAGTTCCATGAGGTTTTTACAGAAGTCTCCCATCCTTTCAACATCCCGGATTATACCTATCAATAGCAAAGAATAAGCAATATCGTGGGATGGGTTTATTGATAAATGG
>JBDRQV010000192.1:0-5039 GCA_043826105.1 Nanobdellota archaeon
CCATTTATATCCTTCCAAGGTGATTCCCCGAATGCATTCTTATCTGTAGCTATCCTGAACATCTTGTCAATAACCCTCACAATAGCCAACATATCACCATATTGTTCAGGTTTTACTCCATCAGGATACAGTATGTTCAGAATCTCCCCACTTTTGACAAAAGAATCCCCGTAAGCTATGTTTTTTTCTTTTACCACTTTCGCTATCTCTATTGCTATGCCCTCGTAATCCACTATCTTTCTCCTTATAATTAGAAGTCTTGACACATGACAAGCATGGTTCTCTGTATGGGTAGTATTGTTTGTAGAACTCACATGTCAGACATCCATTAATTAAAATTGACCTTCCCAGCAAGATTGATCACCTGCTTTAATAAAATAAAAAATTTATCTGCATCCATTATAACTACAGGATCAAATCTATTCTTTTTAGCGAAAATAATCCACTCTGCCCCATTTTTAGCATTAGCTCTAGCCTGATCTATCCATTGTGGCACAGACCAAGATTCAGAATTCTTGCATTCAATGGCTACGTTCAACATTTTTATAGCATTACCTCGCAGAATAATATCAACACCAGATAATCCCATAGAACGAGATTCTATATCCCCATCTTTTTCTGTAGGTATGTTAAGAAGGTTAGATATCTTTTCCGCTATTTCGTTTTGGAATCTTTTACCTTTGTTTTTCGCTGACCTCGGTTTCATACTCTTCCAATCTCCTACACTCACCACATACAAATTCTGTGATTACAAGTATATCATCTTCAACACAACATAGGACTTTACCACATTTTGTACACTTAATTTCTACAGTCATATCAGATTCCTCACAGGATGGATGCTGCTACATTATGTTTCTGGACATGTGGGTACTTCACATCTCTCTTCATAGACAGTATCTCTCCTTAAAACCAACTTGGTACCAGTTAACCTGCTCCCTCTTTTAACTAGAACCTCTTCCCCCCTAAGCAATGAATCTTCTGCTTCCTGACATTCTAATTCATTTACAACAATACCGCTTCCATTCTTGAAAGACAATAATACTCCATTAAGCCACATCTTGAATTGATCAAGATCAACTGTTGTATTTTTGAATGCAAGATTCATTTTAATCCCCCACTTCCTTATTATCCTGGTTAAAATCTACAGTCCCACCTTCCGGTTGCAATAGAAACTTTTTCCAGAATTCAGGAGTATATTTTCCTGTTGAAAACCATAAGGGCTTGCTTCCCATGTTGTTAGGCAACCCAAGTGTCTGTGCCCCAAGATCTCCAAACTCAAACAAAAAGATATCTCTGTTAAACCTGTTCAACCAGCATGTGAAATTTAGACAGCTGAATGCTCTCTCACAATATGATTCAAGAGGTGCTACTTTAATCGTAGTAATCATTGTAGCTTTCAAGAAATCAATTGGAGCTATAGCAAATACACTACTTGCGTAGTGACATAACCCATACCGTCCCCTGCTCCATTTGTACTTATGTTTAAAAAGCAGTCTCCCATCTACCCAAGTACATCCAACTGATATTATATTTATTGGGGATTGCTGTTGTTTGAATTTGTCAAGTACTCTACTTTTCTGTTCATGCATTACTCTATCTCCTGTTTCAATTCAGATGTATACCGTATGCTTAGGATCACTGCAAAGTATTAAAATCTCCGAACCTAATTTACCCCTTTAAAATTACCTTGGCTTTTTCTTTACAGCTTAAACATAATCTTCCAAATGATCTATATAGCCATGGCCATTCTTCACTTCTTAGAATCTCCCCACAACCTTCACATTCCCTAAAAATACTTTCAATTACTTTCATACTAACCTCGATTCTCCATTTTCCAATCTTACTGATAATACATTATCAAACTTATCTTTAATCTGTGAACTATGAGACATAACAAATACCGCCCCAAACTTACTAGCTTGCTGTCTCAGGAAATCCATAACATTTTCTTTCCCGGCTTCATCCAAAGATAATGATAGCACTTCATCCAAGATGATAAAATTAAACTTGCTCAATAGAGAGTTAAATGCAAATATATCTGCTATCTTTATCCTCTGCTGCTGTCCACTGCTGTATGATTTGAAATTGGTTATATTAGTTTCTCTGTTTAATACTTTGTAATCAATCTTTTCAACAAAGGTTTTAGACTTAAGCTGTTTCTGTCCAGATATCTCCACTAAAAGATGTATATCCGAGCTACTTAATATATTGTTGGTCTCGGTTTCAAGACTATAGATAAATTCTTCTGACTTAATATTGGGAATCCCTGTAGGAGAAAATCCCTTCTTCCAGAATTCATAATAACTGATTGTATCTGTTATACTTTCCATCTCCTTTTCAAGTTTACCAACAGATTCTTTTAGAATTTCTATCTTATTCAGAGTAGACTTCTCAAGTTCAATATACGGATTCTGCTTCTGCTCTTCTTCAATTATGGATAGTTTAATCTGTTCAATTTCTGTTTTTCTTATTTCATTTATAGAATTTACTTCGTTTATTCCATCCTCAATCTCTTCTATCTGTTTTATTTTGTTGTTGTTTTCTTCTATTGTAGAGTTTATAAGATCAATAGCCTCTTTTAATTGTGACAATTCTAACTTAACACAGGATAGTTTTTCTGTCAAGTCAATTTTTTTGTTACTATATATTTTATTAGCTTCTTCAAACTCCATCCCTAGAATATCACAATGTCGATCTAAGATTGGGCATGTAGTTCTATTCGGAACCAACTCTTTCAATTTTGTGTTGTGTTCAACCTGAGTCTTGATCAATTCATTGTATTGTAATAATAGCCGGTTTCCTTTCTTTCTAAGAGGATCTACGTCCATTAAAGAAGCTTTTAGATCTTCCAACTGTTTTGTACCAGGAACATCATCAAGAGTTATATCAGATAACTTCTTTTTCTTTCTGTCAATGACAATCTTTTTATCTGCCTCAAATGATAGTCTACAAGCTCTAAAGTTGGTTAAATCTTCTTCCCTCGCCTCTTGTGTGTCTTTTAATGATTCAATCTTGTTTTGTAGTTTTGTGTATGATCTCCCTAACTCATCTATTTCCGCTTTAGCCAGATCCACTCTTGCCGGATATTCGTTGAGCTTATTGGCATCATAGAGTATTTTTTTACGGTCACTATCTTTGGAGTCGGCAAATGATAAACTCCTTTGAGTAAAAATAGTTGACACGGCCACAAGTTCCGGGGTTATATCAAATAATTTGTTTATATAATTCTGTACAGCTCTTCGGTCAGCCATTGGCTGCTTATCAACCCCATCAACATACACTATACTGCTATTGATGTATTTTGGATGGTTCCTGTATTTGGTTATTTCAACAATCTTGCCGTCATAGTCAAGCTTGGCATACAACTTGCATGCAGCAGTTTTGTTGAATGGAAGATCATCCAAGGGTATATCATCAGAAGTAGTGTCTGTCAATAGATATTCGATACCCTGCCTGATACTACTCTTGCCCATACCATTGGGGGCTTCTACAAGTGTGAGACCACAAGAGTCAATGTCTGTCAAGTTGAGTTCCACCCAAGATCTGAAATTCTCAAACTTTATTTCAATAAGTTTAATAACCATCTTATGTATTCTTTGATCTTTTCTTTTAGATAATATAACATAAAAGGCATCTTAAATCTTCTCCAAATGTATGTCGAATATCTGGTCAGATTCAAACAGGAGTTCCATAGATACAGATGTCACCCTAAATTCCCAAGTTACGACATATTTATTTTCTTCATCATAAGATTTGTATTTAAACACATCTCCTTCTCTGTAAATATAAATAGGATCTTGTATTGGTCTACCTTTTAGAAATTCGTGAATCTCTTCATCATTTACACATGATAGCCTGATACAATGATTAGGTACTATTTGCATTTTATTCTCCCTTTCCTATTAATTCCATCCCAATTTTTAATAACCTCCCTCTATCCAAGTTCTCCGGGTTAACAATATCGATATATTTTTCAAGTTCATCTTCTTCTGTGGATTTTCTACTAACACTCATTCGTATCTTTCGTTCTTTCATTGGAAGTATTTTATAACATACATTATATTTTTTGAATATAGGATCTTTAGTCTTGGATACGTCACAAGACACCCTGTAAAAATTGGTGTCATCTATCCTATCAATTTCTCCCCAAGGTATATCATAAAATTTAGGACAAGGTACATTTATTGATCTATAGAAGCCATCTCTACAATGTATGAATCTTTTGGTCTCTCCTGCCTCCCCCCAATCCTGTCTCATAGGACTGCCTACATTAACTATGTTTCCCAGTTCTTGGGGCTTATGGATGTGATTATTAAAAACATGTTCCCAGTCCCTCAACTGCTGACGTTTTATTTCTGCTCCTACTTTGTGTTGGTTTGGACCTACTGTAAGATCTGTGATAAGCTCGTGTGTGATAAGTATCTTAACTCTATTGTCAAATATGGATAGTTGATCAACTGACATCCCGTATGGGATTATCTTTATGCTTGATACCGCATCTTCAAAGAGAGTTGGCTCAGTTATTACTCTTCCTGCTGATTGGAAAGGTTTTAAAGATGTGCCACCACGCATGAACATATCATGGTTGCCAATATTAAATATGATCTCAAAATCCTTAGATAGATAGAATTTCTCCCATACCAGATTATAGAGTTGCTGGTTTATTCTGTTCTTTTCTTCAAATAAATCTCCATTGTGGATGATAGTCTTTATATCATGCTGCCGTGCATAATCAAATATGAAATCAAGAATACCAAACTGTATCTTAACCCAACTGCTGACATAATCATTGTCAACAACTGACTTTGCAGGGTTGATGTAGAAATGCATATCTCCAAATATGATAAAGTTATTCATCATCTTGTTTAGATTCAATAGTTGTACTGCCAACTTCTTCAAGTAGTCCAATGCTTATAGAACAATCGGTATTCGATATAGTATTTCCTGTAATATTTACAACTACTTGATTTGACAAAGCTCTTGCAGTATCTCTTAGAGCTTCTGCTAATAATGTTATAGCAGCTAATCTTTTCTCT
>JBDRQV010000193.1:0-2569 GCA_043826105.1 Nanobdellota archaeon
ATTATTCTTATTTAGATTATCCTTTCTTGGATTTATTTAGCTCATGGAATAAATCAGTCAAATTCAATTCAAAAGCTGCAACCGGAAGATCTATACCAGAATTATTCAAAACAATTGGGCTTACTTCTCCTATAAACGCTACTTTCTTATCATTTACTATTACTCTTCCGACTCTGCCCTTGATAAAAGAATCATGCTCAACTTCTACTATAGTATATTTTATACCTAACATCCTAAATAAATAATCTAATATCTGTTTTATGCCTGTGTAATCTGATTTTTCATTGACGCTAGCAACAGCCATCCTTTCATAATCAGATATAAGCTCTCCTTTTTTTGTAGTTACTATCCCTTGTTCAAAAATATTTTGAGGATATTCTACATGCTTATTTTTTGACAAAAAATCAATTAAGATAGGCAATAGCCAAGATCTTACTGCAGAATATGTTTCTGACATGAAATTTTCTATCTCTATTGTAGCTGAACCTTCTATGTTCATCTTATTGTTTAATATGTTTTTATTAGATAATATTGGACTCATAACTTCCTGGTAGCCTGCACCGATAAGTATCTCCCTCACTTTATCGATAAAAACAATGATATCATTTGTTGAACCTATGGTGTAGCTTTTCAATGTACATTCTTCAATATTGTTATAACCATACATTATCAATATATCTTCTATAATATCTACATTATGAAGTATGTCTCTCCTATAATGAGGAATAGTAATATTTCCCTTGATTACATCATAGCCTGCTTTTTCAAGATACTTCTTAATCTCTACATCTTTTAGATCTAATCCTGTGATCTTTTTTATCTGTTCCTTATTTATTTTTATCTTTTCATTGAATATGAAAGGAGTAGTCATTTTCTTACTTGGGGATATTATGTCCACAGAATAAATCTTAAATCCTCTTTCAGATAATGCCTGGGCAAATATGTTTGTCGCTAACAATACTGAATTTTCATCTGTTCCTGTGGCTTCAAAAAATAGCTCAGAATCACCTTCTTGTATTTTACCTGTTTTTTCTGAATTTATTATCGGTGGGAAACTTAATATTTCTCCTTTATCATCCATGAGGATGGGATATTTTTTACAACCTTCCAAAATCCATGCATAATCTTTACCTTTTGGATGTTCTTCTAATATCTCTTGCTGAGTCATATCTTTCTTGAAATCTAATGGCGTAAACTTAACAGATTCTGGTTCTGTTGCCCTATAGTAAACTGGAAAATCGATCTTATTGTATTGGTAAACACCTATTGCTACTTTCTGTCTTCTTCTCCCATAGTTATCACATAACTTTTCCTGCAATTGGATAATCTGTTTTAACAGATATTCGCTTATTTTTTGTCCCTTGGCAACAAAAGAAGATATATGTGGCCTTACATTTGATACTGACCTATCCACTATCACCTTATAATTTCCTTTAGAGATAGATAAAGCAGATATTCCTTTTTGCTTGCCTAAAATTTGATTTATTAATCTTGCAAACCCCTCTACTGACCAAAGATATGGAAGATTGGTATCGCCGAAATCTATCTTAACTTCGTCTGTCTCTTTATCGTAGCCCTCAAAATCTCCTTTACCATAATGGGCTAAATCTTGAATCTCCTCGATAGTTAATTTCTTGCCTACTAAATTTTGCAGATCCTTTAATGAAAAAGTTATTGTTGGCACTAAATCACCTTCGCACTCCTTAAAAATTTAAGATCATGACTAAATAGCTGCCTTATATCATTTATGCCTAAGTTAAACATGGCAATCCTATCAATACCTATTCCCCATGCTAATACAGATATCTCTTTACCAATCAGCGGCTTGACCAGTTCTGGCCTAAATATACCTGAACCTCCAAGCTCGATCCAGCCCAATTCTGGGTGTTTGGCATGTAGTTCAGCAGACGGTTCTGTGAAAGGAAAATAAGCAGGAGTAATCTTTATCTGGTCTGTCTGGGCAAATTCTTCTGCAAACATCTTCAAAAGGCCTTTCAAATGTCTAAAGTCAAGACCTTCTTCAACTACAATGCCTTCTACCTGGTTGAAGTCTGGTGCATGAGTAGCATCTACAACATCTGGCCTGAAACATCTTGCTATTGCAAAATATTTACCAGGTATATTCAGATCTTTTGAAGCCATCATCCTAGCTGATAAAGCTGTCCCTTGTGTTCTCAAGAGCTGCCTGTGGGTCTGGTTTGTGTCAAAGTCATAACCCCAGCCTTTGCTCCCTGTCCCTGCACCATTTTCATGTGCTGCCTTAATCTTCTTAACCAATGATTCGTCCAGCTTGCCATATTTTGGCTCTTTGATATAATAGGCTGAATGTATATCTCTTGCAGAATGAAATTGTGGCATAAATAATGCATCCATATCCCAGAAATCTGTCTCCACTATCGGGCCGCTCATCTCTCGAAAACCAAGAGATAAAAACTTACCTCTTACTTCATCTAAGAATGCCCTATAATGCTGTTTTTTTGCACCATGTATATTTGGCACGTTTATCGAGATATCATAGCTCCTAAACTTTTTTCCTTTCCATGAACCTGTTTTCAGAATATCTTTTGTT